>CABQZS010000132.1 GCA_902468695.1 uncultured Collinsella sp. | reverse complement strand
GGATCATATCTTCGCTGACGGTGCCGATGCCGCCGTTGTTGGCGACGATTGATTTCATGGTGTACATGGGGCTCGTGCCGATGTCGCCATAGACGACGCCGAGCGTTACGAGCAGCATGCCAGCGGAGAGGGGGATGGCTCCGTGCCCGCCTTGCCCGCGCTGGTCTTGGAGGCTTGCCTCCAGTTTATTGTGTGCCACGAGGACTCCCTTAGACATCCGGTTATCTGTCTAGGACAAAAAACTTTATGTCGTCTTTATACATACAAGAGCAGTTTGGCACATCGGGTTATTTTAGACAATAATCCTCAGCTGGGGATTATTTATCTACGCAGGTAGCATTTCAAAGCAGGGGCTTTTAAGCACGTGCCGCCTGGGCGATGCCCGCTTTGGCGCCTGTGCGTTTGCCGGCGAGTTCGCAAAAGATCGCGCCGCCGATGATAAGTGCGGCGCCCATCAGGCGGACCGGTGTTATGGCTTCGCCCAAAAGGACGGCCGAGAACACGACGGCCGAAAGCGGCTCGAGGTAGCCGACGACCGCGACGGTCTGGACGGGCAGCTTGGCGACGGCACTAAAGTAGAGCAGGCAACCGATGCCGGTGTTGACGACGCCGAGCATGACGACGGCGTGCCAATCAATACTGGCGGCGACGCTGGCGGACAGGAATGAGGGAGCGCCCTGCGTGATGAGCGTGAGGACCAGCGCGGTCACAAAGGCGGCGCTCACCTGGAGCGTGGAGTTCTCGAGGCCTTCGATGTGTGGCGCACCCTTGCTAGCGATGACCATCAGCGCATAGCAAAATGCCGAGGCGATACCGCAGACGATACCCGCAATGGGCATATTGCCGCCTAGACCTTGTGCTGCAATGAGAAAAGCACCGCAGGCGACGGCGATAAACCCGGCGATTTTGCCGCCGGTCAGTTTTTCACCAAAGATGAGTGGGGAGAGCGCCATGACAATGATGGGGCCACAGTAGTACAGTAGCGAGGATACGCCGACGCCGATCGTCTGGTAGGCACGGAACAGAAAAATCCAGCTGGCACCCAGCGCGGCTCCCGACAGAAGGAGTGCTGCGGCTTCGCGGGGACGAGATGGCGCCTGCAGTTTATGGCGTTGGGTGATGGCAAGGATAGTGACAAGCGAGAGGGCGCCCAAAAACGTGCGCAGTAGCACGATATCGGAGCTCGGCAGCGCGATGGCAGCGGCGATGATGCCGTTGGAGCCAAACAATAGCAATGCTGCTAAGTACGTAAACAGTCCGTTGTCCATGCGCTTTCGTCCCCTCTATATTCGAGCATGTTCACTATGGGTGAACTGGCAATAGAAGAAAAGCGAATATAATGCATGGCTAACATGACAAACAATCATGTAAAGGTGGAGGCGTGTCGTGGAAACGAATATTCAAAAGATGCAGGTGCTGCTGGAGACGGTGCGCGCCGGAAGCTTTACGCGTGCTGCCGAGCGCCTGAGCTATTCGCAGTCGGGCGTGAGCCGTATGGTGGCCGATCTTGAGGCCGATTGGGGCTTTAAGGTGCTCGACCGCAGTCGCGAGGGCGTAGTGCTTTCTGCCGACGGGCGGCAGGTCATGCCGGCTGTCGAGGCGCTCTGCGAGGAATTCACTCGCTTGCAGCGACGGGTGGATGAGATGCGCGGGCTCATGCGCGGCAAAATCTGCATCGGTACGTTTTCGAGTGTGGCGACCCACGTGCTGCCGCCAGTGATTGCGCGCTTTCGCGCCGATCACCCGGACGTCGATTACGAGTTGCTGATGGGCGATTACTCAGAGATTGAACAATGGGTGTCAGAGGGCCGCTGCGATCTGGGCTTTATCCCGCATGAGCCCCGAGAAAATGGCATGGCATCGCGGCCTTTGGTGCGCGACGAGTTGATGGCGGTAGTGCCGGCAGGCTCTTTGCTTGCCACGGCGGAGGCCGTCTCTCTTTCCGATTTGGCTAACGAGCAGTTTATTCTGCTAGAACGCGGCACCGATGACGAGATTACGCCGCTGTTCCGTCGGGCGGGGCTGACGGTGTGCTCCAAGCTGTCGACCTGGGATGATTATGCGATTATGGCTATGGTCGAGGACGGCCTGGGCGTGAGCATTCTTCCCGCGCTCATCTTGCGCCGTTGTCAGTTCGATGTTGCCGTGCGTTCGCTCGAGGGACATCCCCATCGGCAGATCAATGCCATATATCGAACGGCCGATGTTTCGCTTGCCGCCGCCCGTTTTCTCGAATACCTCTAAACGTGTACACGCCATTGTTTGCTTTGGGCAGATCTCGGAGTCCGATACATTTTCTTATGAAATTGAACTTTCGAATGAAGCGCCGCGTTATACTGCTTGCTAAATTGAACCATGGTTCAATTCGTGTTCTATAAATTGAACTTTGCCAGCAAGGAGGTTCCTGTGGCCCAAGAGACGTTTAGCGATCGCCTGCGACAGACTATGTCCGATCGCGACGTTCGCCAGTCGGACGTAATCCGCGCATCGGAGATGCTCGGCAAAAAACTCGGCAAGAGTCAGATGAGCCAATATGTGAGCGGCAAGACGATCCCGCGGCGCGACGTGGCTGAGCTGCTCGCCCGTATTTTGGAGGTCGATGTCACCTGGCTGCTTGCCGGCGACGCCGATCAAGGCGAGGCATCATCACCCCGCAACGATTCCAAGCCCGAACCCCATCCCTCAGCTCAAATTGCAAGGAGCACCACCATGCGTACTTTTTCTAAATCCACCAAGCTCGATAACGTCCTGTATGACGTGCGCGGTCCCGTCGTCGACGAGGCCGCCCGTATGGAGGACGAGGGCGAGCGCATCCTCAAGCTCAATATCGGCAACCCGGCGCCCTTCGGTTTCCGCACGCCCGATGAGGTCATCAAGGACATGCGCCAGCAGCTGCCCGACTGCGAAGGCTATTCCAACTCGCGTGGCCTGTTCTCTGCGCGCAAGGCGATCATGCAGTATTCGCAGATCAAGGGCCTGCCCAACGTTCAGATGGAGCATATCTACACGGGCAACGGCGTGTCCGAGCTCATTCAGCTTTCGATGAACGCGCTGCTCGACAATGGCGACGAGATTCTGATCCCCAGCCCCGACTATCCGCTCTGGACGGCGTGCGCAACCCTTGCCGGCGGTCATCCCGTACATTATCTGTGTGACGAGCAGGCGGATTGGTATCCCGACCTGGAGGATATGGAGTCCAAGATTACGAGCGCGACCAAAGCCCTCGTCATCATCAACCCAAACAACCCCACGGGTTCCGTCTATCCGCGCGAGGTGCTCGAGGGCATCGTCGAGATTGCACGCAGGCATCAGCTGATGATCTTTGCCGATGAGATCTACGACCGCCTGTGCATGGACGGCTACGAGCACGTCTCGATTGCCTCGCTCGCTCCTGATCTGCCTTGCGTCACCTTTAGCGGCCTTTCCAAGTCGCACATGATCGCGGGCTATCGTATTGGCTGGATGGTGCTTTCGGGCAACCAGCGCTGCATGAGCGACTTCATCATGGGCATTAACATGCTCTCCAACATGCGCCTGTGCTCCAACGTGCCGGCTCAGTCGATCGTTCAGACGGCACTCGGTGGCCATCAGTCCGTTAACGACTACATCCGTCCCGGCGGCCGTGTCTACGAGCAGCGCAACTTTGTGTATGAGGCGCTCAACAAGATTGACGGCATCTCGGTGGTTAAGCCGCGCGCGGCGTTCTACATCTTCCCCAAGATGGATGTGAAGAAGTTCAACATCACCGATGACGAGCAGTTCGCCCTTGACCTGCTGCACGAGAAGAAGATCCTGATCACGCGCGGCGGCGGCTTCAACTGGGCTGAGCCCGACCACTTCCGTATCGTGTACCTGCCGCGCATGGAAGTGCTCAAAGAGTCCCTCGAAGACCTCGCCGACTTCTTCGATCACTACCGCCAGGCGTAACGGCAAAGGTAGCCTGTAATGAAACGGTCGGCCCGCAACGGATGCGGGCCGACCGTTTTCTGTCTAAGCCCGTGCTGTTAGCGCTTGTTTCGTTGAGCGGGCGAGGTTCGCGCGTGAGCGGTAAGTTCTATTCCAAAATGGAATACAGTGGGCTTAAGCTGGAATTGATGTCCGGGTACCTGCTTTTCTAGAATGTTTTCAACAAGATGAAAGGCGGTTCCAACCAATGATTATCGATGCAAATTCCTACTGGTTCGACGAGCGCATCTTTCATGACGAGACGCTCTGTGAACAGTTTTTGGCCGAGGTACCCCGCGCCTACGACACCGAAGGCTATCTGACCATGAATTCAGCCGGCAAACGACAGATCGTGATCGAGATGCCCGCCGGTTCTCCGGGTCTTAACTACATTGAGGGCGACTACACCCTCGAGAAGCGCTTGGCCGATATGGATGAGGCGGGGGTCGACAAGGCGATTCTCAAGCTCCCCGGCTGTCACGAGTGGATGTCGCTCGAGATGTGCCGGCGTTTCAACGACGGTATGGCTGCTGACGCGAAGGCGTCAAGTGGCCGTCTGATTCCGCTTGTCGCCGTGCCGCCCTTTGGCACCAAAGCGAATTTGGAGGAGCTCGACCGCAGGCTCGACGATGGTTTTGCGGGTGTGCAGCTCTGCGCTCACTACGGCAAGCGCTATCTCGACGACCAGGTCTTCTCGAGCTTTTTCGAGCACCTGAACGAACGCCATGTCACCGTTTACGTGCACCATGTTCCCGTGCCGGTCGAGAACGAGTCGCTTCTCGCGTACGACAACCTTCGCCGCTCTTATGGCCGCTGCGTCGACCAAACTACGGCGATCGGCCGAGAGATCTTTGGTGATTTCTTTGAGCGCTACCCCAATATCAAGATGGTCCACTCCATGCTCGGCGGCGCATACTTTGCGTTCAAGGAGATGCTGCTGCCTCATGGTCCCAAGCGCCCTGATGCCTCTGGCCGTTTTCAGGTCGATACCGAGACCGTTTCCAGGCGCCTCGAGAACAACATCTATTTCGACATGTCCCATGCTCAGCCTTGGGGCAAGACACTCCTCGCCTGCGCGGTTGACGTGCTGGGTGCAGACCATATCGTTTTTGGCACGAGCTATCCCGTTAAACGCGAGTGGCTCACCGAGGGCGTCGCCTGCGTTCGCGCTGCAAATCTGAGCGATACAGACAGCGACCTTGTGCTTGGCGGTACGGCGCAGCAACTGTACGGTGTCGAGTGAGCGGCAATCAGAGGGGAGTATCTGCCATGGACGAAGGAGAGATGAGGGCTGGGGCCGCTCGTGTGGCCATCGATCTTGGGGACGTGTTGCCGTTCGACGGTTTCGACGAACTCCGTCATGAGGTCTTCGCCCGTGCCCTTATCATCGAGGGGACGGGGCGACGCGCCTGCGTCCTTTCGCTTGAGGTCACCTCGATCGCTCCGGCTCTACTCGCCGATCTGCGTGAGGTTGTTGAGGATGCCGCCAATTGCAGCGGTGCTTATTCTTGGGTGGTTCCTACCCACACGTTTTCCATGCCTCACGTCCGCACTCCCAGGCATCTTGCCGACGATGCTACCCGCAATCGCAACGAGCGCTATCGCGCAGCGCTCGTCGCTGCCGCCCGCACGGCTGTCGAGCGCGCTGTTGCGGGCATTCGCTCTGCCACGCTCGCCACTGTGGAGGGCGAATGCCCCGTGAACGTTAATCGCGACATTGAGACGCCTGCCGGCTGGTGGTTGGGCTCGAATCCCAGGGGGTTTGCCGACCACACGATGCCCGTACTCGCCATAAGGGATGCCGGGGGCGAGTATGTTGCCGTGCTCGCGACGGCGGACGTTCAGTCCTCCGTGCTCGACGGGTCGCGCGACTCCGAGGGGAGGCGCATGGCGAGCGGAGACCTCTTTGGTTTTGCCGCCATGTCACTCGAGCGCGAGCTGGGCGGCGTTGCCCTGTTGCTGCCAGGCGCCGCGGGCGACCAAGGTCCGGCGGAGCGCGCCATGAACGTCATGTTCGATGCGGCCGGCGTTAAGCAGACGGTCGATGCCCATGAGGACGGATACCGCATGCTGCACCAGCAGGGGCAGGCCTTGGGCGATGCTTTAGTCGAGGCCGCTCGCATGGCGCGTGAGGATGACGCTACCGGCATCGATGCCCGAACGGTCGACGTTCTCCTGCCCGCTCAGACACGCGCCGATTTTCACTCTTTGGCCCCGCACCGAACGTATGAGTTTCATGCCGCTGGCGAGCAGCGCACGAGGGTCTATCTGCTCCGGCTGGGAAACGTCGAGCTTGTCGGCGTACAACCCGAGGTCTCGAGTGCATTCGGCGCCACTGTGCGCGCCGCCCGGTCCGGCTCTGTGTTTTTTGCCACGCTCGTCAACGGCGGACAGAAGTACCTACCGGCTCCCGACGCGTACGAAAAAATCACCTATGAGGCTATGAACTCCGGTTTTGCCGCCGGATCCCATGAGCGCCTCGTCGAAATCATCATTGCCGCCTTGAATGCGGCGTGACACAGAAGGAGAACGTGCATGAACATTGGACACGCGCGCCGCAAAATTACCCCACAGGGCGACATCTACCTGATTGGCTACCGCAATCTTCCCAACCGTCTTGAACCTGCGACGGGCGTCCATGACGACGTCTTCGCCAACGCCATCCTCTTCCAGCAAGGCGAACGTGAAGTGTTTCTCTTTAATGCCGATGTCCTCGAGTTCGAGGAAAGCATGGCCGAGGAAGTCAAGACAATGCTCGCCGAGCGCTACGGCATTGACCGTGATTGCGTTCTGCTCTCGGCGACGCACGACCATACTTCAATCGTCGCTTACCACCGCAGCTGGTGGACGGGAAAATTCGACGAGAACTACTACCGCTGGTTCCTCGATGCCATTTGCCAATGCTTTGAGGAGTGCCGCGCCAACGCACAGCCCGCGATTTGTCGCTTGGGCAAGCAGGTCATCACCGGTTTCTACGACAACCGCATCATCCCAGGTGAACTCGCCGACAATGAGGTCATTGTCGTATCGTTCTTCGATACCGAAGGCAAGCCATTTGCGGGCTTTGTGAACTGGGCGGTGCATTCCGCTTGCGTCGGACCCGACTGCACGGAGCTCACGAGCGAACTCGCCGGTCTTACCGGCAAAAAGCTCGCTCAGAGTCTCGGTTACTATCCGGCCATGGTCGTCGGTGCTGCTGGCGACTGTAGCGACCGCAATTTTCGCCAGGGACGCGGCATTCTCGAGGTCGAGCGCGTTTCGACCGGTCTTGCCGAGGCGATTTCCCAGATCAAGCTCGATCGCGAGGTCGTTCTCGACCGCATCGAGCCTCAGACGTTCTATCACACCGTTGCCCATGACGACTTTTCGCTCACGCTTAAGTGTGCCGTCATCAGTTTGGGCGGCCTGCATCTCTTTGTGTTCCCGAGTGAGCTCGGCAGCGACCTGGGTATTCGCATGAAGCGCGAATGCCCGGTCGAGGGAATAGTTTGCGGTTACACCAACGGCTATTTCGAGTATTTCCTTCCGGCACGCGAGTACGGCCTCTCCTTTGAGACCGAGCGTACTCAGATTCCCCAGGGCGAACCGGAACGTCTGTGTGACAAGTTCTGCCAGACGACGAGACTTCTCGGCGCAGCAGATTCGCGTCTGTAGACCTGATTGCGCGATATGGGCCAATGAGGCTCGCCGCCATGTGATCGGCATCTTCCATCTTCTCTGCCGTTTCGCATCCCGGGCGTACGTGCGTCCGCGGATTTCAAAGGGGGAAGCGGGTTCCTTGCCCTCCCACGTCGACTACGGAGGCATGAAATCGATGCTATACCCCGCTCAGAAAAAGGAGAATTCCATGAAATACCAGAAGCTTTGCGATGAAATCATCACAAAGGTCGGTGGTCGAGACAATGTGTTAGACGTGAGCCACTGCATTACGCGTCTCCGCTTCCACCTCAAGGATGAATCGCTCGCCCAGACCAATGAGCTTAAGGCGACGAAGGGCGTCGTTGACGTCATCCAGGCCGGCGGACAGTATCAGGTCGTGATTGGTGCCACTGTCGAGGCCGTCTACAACGACCTTGTTCAGATTGGCGGGTTCGACTCCAAACCCGCACTCGATATCGATGAAGGCGACGACGTCAAAAAGGGCGATCCATTCTCGCGTCTGCTGGCCATCATCTCCGAGATTCTGCAACCGGTTCTTGGCGTGCTTATGGCCGGTGGCTTTATCAAGTCGATGCTCGCGCTCTGCACGGTTGCCGGTTGGCTTGCCAAGGACAGCAATACGTATGTGACGCTCTCGGCAATCGGAGATTCGGTCTTCTATTACTTTCCGCTAATCATTGGCTGGACGTCGGCCAAGAAGTTCGGACTTAAGCCCGTTATGGGAATGGCGCTCGGCGGTATCCTCGTCTATCCGACGCTCGTTGCCCTTATGGGCGGAGATCCGCTCTACACGCTCGGCGCCGGTACGGTCTTCGAGTCCAATGTCTACGGTGATATTTTTGGCATCCCGCTGATCATGCAGAATTACTCATCGACGATTCTGCCTGCGATCTTTATCGTCTGGATTGCCTCCAAGGTGCACAAGGCCCTTTCTAACGCGCTGCCCGCGCTTGTGAGCTCGTTCTTCTCCAACATCCTGACGCTCCTCATTTGCGGCATCCTTGGCCTGCTTGTGGTCGGTCCGGTCATGACGGTCCTCTCCAACATCGTTGCCCAGATCATTCTGATGCTCATCAACTTCCAACCCGCCATCGCCGGCTTCGTCATCGGCACGTTCTGGAGCCTGCTCGTCATGTTCGGCCTGCACTGGGGCATCATCCCGCTGTGGTTCCTCGATGTCGCAACCTACGGCTATGACCTCATTAACCCGCTCGTGTATGCAGGCGGTTGTGCCATCGCCGGCGCTGTGCTTGGCATGATCATCCGAACCAAGGACTCCGAGGAAAATGCTGCCGTCAACATTTCCGCCCTTGTCTCTTCGATTTTCGGTGTCAACGAGCCTGCGCTTTACGCCATCTTGCTGCCGCGTAAGCGCCTTATGTGGGCAACCTTTATTTCCGCTGGTGTAGGCGGCGCCATTGCCGGCCTCATGGGTGCCAAGCTCTATGCCTTCGGCGCCTCCGGCCCGCTCGGTTTCCCGAGCTTTATTAACCCTGCCGGCATCGACACGGGCTTTATCGGCCTTGTCATCTCCGGTGTGGTCGCTTTCGTTCTGGCTCTTGTCGCCGCTATGGTGATCGGTACCAAGAAGGACGAGGGCGGTAAGGCACTCAACATCTCGGTGGACTAGTCTTTCTGCGCACTTTGATTAAATATGCCTCGGACGGCGACGTGCTGCCCGAGGCATATTTGTGTTTCGTGCCGCTGTCATCGTGTTTGCGGTCACAAGTCTGCGGTTGTGGAGCAGCGGGGATTATGACGGTCGTGCCGCGATGGAAGACGCACGGTCGCCCTGCAGGAGCTGACGGTAGGGGAGGAAGCCAATGAACGAGACGACCGCCTGCGAGTGCGCGGCGTTCCGCTTGAGGTAGAGCCTGACCTCGGAGGTCGTCGCGGGCTCAAGCGGCACCAAGGCTACCTTTCCGCTGGTAAGCGATTCCGCCGGCTTGCGCATGAGGAATGAGACACCGGCGCCGCGTGCGACAAGAGAGATGATGTTCTCGGCTCGTTTGCCGGTGAACGTAACACGTGGGCCAAATCCAGCTTCGCGACAAAGGGAAAGGACGAGCTCGCTTACGAACGAGCCTTGGGGAAGCATGAGGAAATTCTCGTCGATAAGGTCGTCTATCTCGACGGTGTCACGTTCGGCGAGTGGATGGTCGAGCGGAAGGACGGCCACGAGCCGGTCGGTCGTAAAGGGAATCTTTTTGAACTCCGGCTCGATGGCGCCGCTGTCACGGATGAAGGCCAGGTCAATGTCCTCGTGCAGGAGCATGCGCTTGAGTGTGTCGCCCTCGCCTTCGATGAGCTCGACAGAATATGAGGGGTTCGCCTGCTGAAAATCGATGACGGCGTCCGTAATCCCATAAGGGGCCATAATGGGGATAGAACCTACGGTGAGGTGCTCGAGCGGCTCACCTGCACCTATTTGAATGGCGGCAAGATAGCGATGCTGAAGCGTCGCAATTTTTTGCGCATAGGGGAGGAGCGCTTCACCTTGCGCGGTGAGTGTTACGTGGCGCTGGCTTCGATCGATGAGCTTGCAGCCGAGTTCGTGCTCCATTGCCATGATGTGCTTGGAGAGGGTTGATTGCGACATGAAAAGCAGTTCCGCCGCATCAAGAAACGTGCGTGACTGCGCTAAGATGGCGAATTCGCCAAAGCGGCTGATATCCATAGGGAGGCCTCCGGTACCCTCATTTTGGCGGGTGGCCTAAACCACGACGCCATTGCAGTGGTCGATTTCGTGCTGGATGATCTCGGCGGCGTAGCCCGAGAAGTTTTTGATGCGGTGGACGAAGTTCTCGTCCAAATACTCAATCTTAATGCGGCGATAGCGGGTACAGGGACGCTCGCCGATCAGCGAGAGACATCCTTCGCTCGTCTGATAGGCATTGACCTGCTCAAGAATTTGAGGGTTGTACATCAGGAGTGTCCTGTTGCCGTCCTTTACGCAGATGATGCGTTTGCGCACGCCGATCATGTTGGCGGCGAGGCCCACGCACTCGCGCTCATGCTCGTGGAGTGTATCTAGGAGATCCTGCCCGGTCGCGGCATCGTCGGGTCCCGCGTCTTCGGAAGGCAGACGCAAAAAGAACTCGGATTTCATGATGGGCTTAATCATGGCGGGCTCCTCATGTCTTATGCTTTCGTGGACTTTTAATAATAGCGCGGAAGGAAAGCTGTGCGTCCGCGTTACAATCTTTCGATGTTGGACCATGTTGCCAGATTCGTCGTGTACGGCGTCTGGCGTAAGTCTAGGGCTCATTTTTCGCCCTGGACCGTTCCTCTGGGGCGATGCGACTGTCGTTCCAAGAGGAAGGAAATGCATGGGGAGCAAATCTCAGCAACAAGTTCAAGTAGCGCCATCGGCCTCTGCGGCGATTCTCGTCGTAATGTATATTGCAGCCTTTGTTGCCGCGTTTAACGAGAACATCATTAACGTGGCGTTGCACGACATTATGGCGGCCTTTTCGGTGAGTGCCACCACGGCACAGTGGCTCGTCTCGGGCTACATGATCGTGACGTCGATTTTTACGGCCATCATGGCCTTCCTGTCCGGCCGTTTCTCGACGCGCAAGCTGCTGTTTTTCGCATGCGGATGCATGGTCGCCGGCGAAGTCCTGTGCCTGGTCGCTCCGTCGTTTAGCGTTTTGCTGCCAAGTCGTATTTTGCAGGCTGCGGGATCGGGCATCTTGTTCCCGCTCATGATGAACGTGGTGCTGTCTTGCGCCCCGCGCGAGAAGCTCGGTCTGTATCTGAGCCTGGGCGGCGCCTGCATTACGCTAGGACCGGCGTTTGGACCCGTGATTAGCGGTCTTATGTGCACGTTATTTGGCTGGAGGGCGGTGTTCGTAGTGCCGCTGGTGGGCGGCATTGCGGTCGCTGCGGCGGGCGTAAAGCATGTCCAGAATGTCGGAGAGCGCTCGAACACCGCGCTTGACATTCTGTCGGTTGTTTTGCTCGCTGCCGGCATTACGGCGTTTGTGTATTCCGTGGGTGAGTTCTCGACCAATCTGATTGCCGGTGTCGTGGCGCTTTTCGCTGCCGTTGTGCTGCTCGGCCTGTTTGCGGCCCGTCAGCTCAAGCTCGAGCATCCGGTGCTTAACGTGCGTCCCATGGTGAGCGTTCGCTTTTGGCCTGCGTGCCTGCTTGTGGTGGTGTCGATGATGACGACGTTCTCGATGAGTGTTTTGTTGCCACTCTATTTTGAAGGTGCCTACGGCATGACCGCACTTGTTGCGGGCCTGCTCATTTTGCCGGCGATTGCCTGCAACGCCGTGACCTCGATTGTGGGCGGACGCGTGATGGACGCCCGTGGCGCATGGCCGCTGCTGCCGGTCGGCTTTGCCCTGATTGCCGTGGGGCAGACTGCAATCTCGATGACGGCGGCAAGCATGAACATCGGCGTCGTCGTGGCGCTGACCGTTGTGGTGTATGCCGGAGTCGGCCTGGTGCTGAGCCCCTCGCAGACGGCCGGCTTGGAGACGCTTCCTGCCGCTGAGCATCCTCACGGAACGGCATTGCTCAACACGTGGAACATGATTGCCGCATCGTTTGGCCCGTCGCTGTTTATCGGCCTGCTCTCGAGTTCTGCGGCGACTGCCGGCACCGCTGGCGCTGCGACGGACGTTGCCCAGGCGATTGGATTTGCAACTGCCGTGCGTGTGGCGGCTGTAATTGCCGTGGTCGGGTTCGCGGTGTCGCTGGTGTACGCTCGTCGCGAGTCGCACATGTCGCATTAATGTGTGCACATAGATTCTGCAGCTAGATTGGATGGCGACACCATAAACTAATGGACGTTTTGCCGAGAGGCATGAATGTTTAAAGCGCAAAGAGTGCGCGACGGGCCCCGCGAATGGGGCGATGATGCCCGAGAGGGCCAAGAAGGAGTCTCATGTCTGAGAACGAAGAGATTATGAACGAGACCGAGAACGAGACCATGGCTGCCGAGGTCGAGGCAGTCGAGACCGTGGAGACCGAAGCTGCCGAGGTTGAGGCTGCTGACGAGGTTTCCGCCGAGGAGGAGGCCGAGGTTGTCGAGGCCGCCGTTGATTACGATGACGAAGAGCTGATGGACAAGATGCAGAAGGCCGCCCGCCTGCTGCGTAGCCGTCGCTTTGCTATTTCCAAAGAGGAGGAGGCCAAGGCCGAGCGCATGGCGAACATCGAGCGCGCCATCAAGCTCCTTGACCTCAAGCCCAAGATGGAGCAGAAGGAAATGTCCGACCTGTTGGGCATGCGCCTTCGTGAGCTCGATGGCCTGATGGCCGAGGCCGAGGCTGCCGATCTGGTTGGCCGCATCGACGACGCCGAGGGCGATATGCGCAAGATCGTTGTCTTCGCTGCCGAGGATGCCGCTGAGGGCCTGGTCGAGCTTGCCAACAAGAAGGAGAAGCTCCTGCCTGAGCTTTCTTACGAGGAGGCCACCGAGCTGATGGCCGCTCTCGATAAGGTCATCGCTCCGCTCGTCGCCATGGGCCTGGACGAGGACCGCGGTCCTCGCGGCGGTCGTGACGACCGCGGTGGCCGTGGCGGCGACCG
>CABQZS010000131.1 GCA_902468695.1 uncultured Collinsella sp. | reverse complement strand
GGCGGCCCCGCCAACCGCGCGGTGCTCGCCCAGCCGGTCGGTTCCGTCAAGTGCCGCTTCAAGCTCACCGAGCAGGGCGAGGTCATCTTCGCCCGCTACGGCAACCCGGTGCTGGCCATCCGCCACGTCGAGTCCGTGGCTGCGGCGACCTTGCTGCAGTCCGCGCCGAGCGTGGAGAAGCGCAACACCGAGATGACCGAGAAGTATGCCGACATGGCCGCTCAGCTCGACGAGGCCGCGCACAACCGCTTCCTCGACCTGTTGAACACCGACGGCTTTGCCCCGTGGTTCTCGATCGTTACGCCGCTGACCGAAATCGGCCTGCTGCCGATCGGCTCCCGCCCGGCCAAGCGTGGCCTCGGCGCCAAGTCGCTCGACGACCTGCGTACGATTCCGTGGATCTTCTCCTGGGCTCAGGCCCGCATCAACCTGGCCGCCTGGTACGGTCTCGGCACCGCATGCGAGAAGTTCGGCGATCTGGAGACCATGCGTCAGGCTTACGAGGAATGGCCGCTGTTCTCCACCTTCATCGACAACATCGAGATGTCCATCGCCAAGACGGACGAGCGCATCGCCAAGATGTACCTCGCCCTCGGCGACCGCGAGGACCTCAACAAGAAGGTACTCGAGGAGATGGAGCTCACCCGCAAGTGGGTTCTGGCCATCGTGGGCGACAAGTGGCCGCTGCAGCACCGTCACGTGCTCGGCCAGGCCATCCGCATCCGCTCCCCGTACGTGGACGCGCTGTCCGTCACTCAGGTGCTGGCGCTCAAGTCGCTGCGCAAGAAGGTGGACAAGGAGGAGCTCTCGCAAAGCCAGCAGGCAGGGTTCATCTATCTGATCCTCTGCACCGTTTCAGGTGTCGCCGCTGGCCTGCAGAACACAGGCTGACGTTTTGGCCGGTGTTGGGCCGCGCGTGCGGCCCAACACCGCTTGGGAAGCCCGGTGGGCTTCCCAAGACCAAAACGTAGCGATATGTTTTGCGCAATAGCTTTGCGCGCGCAAAACATATCGCAGCACAGCAACCCCCGCGACTCAGCGGGGGTTTCCTTTTACCCGCGCATATCGGTAAAGTCCCACTCGCCAGAGTGGGACTTCCCTGTTTCACGCCATTTCACGCCGCAGTAGACTCACGCTCGATGAGCTTATAGCCCACGTTCACGGTCTGCGGGAAGAATTCATCGTCCGGGTTCTCGATACGCCGCATAAGCAAGGTCAGCGCGGTATCCGCCATGCCCTTGAAATCCGTGGCCACGGTGGTCAGCATTGGCACGCTGTACGCACCCTGGCTCAGGCCGTCGAAGCCGATAACGCGCACATCGCCCGGCACGCTCACGCCATCATCCGCCAGACCACGCAGAATACCGAGCGCAATACCGTCGTTCAGGCAGTACAGACCGTCGTACTTGCACTTGCCTTTCTTAGCCAAGCCGCGCCCGGCCTCGATACCGCCGTCAATCGACCACGAGGATTTGATGTAATCGCGGCGCTCGTCAAACGGCAGTCCGGCCGCGAGAATCGTCTCCTTGGCGGCCCGCATACGAATATCACGCGAGCCGGGAATGATGT
>CABQZS010000130.1 GCA_902468695.1 uncultured Collinsella sp. | reverse complement strand
GCGTGCTCGCGCTCGATCCGGGCTACCGCACCGGCTGCAAGGTCGCCGTCATGGACGAGACCGGCAAGCTACTCGACCACGGCGTGGTCTACCCCACCAAGCCGTGCCACGACGTCGCCGGCACCAAGCGCGAGCTCGCCCGCCTCGTCAAGAAGGACGGCGTCAACACCATCGTCATCGGCAACGGCACCGCCAGCCGCGAGACTGAGGAAGTCGTCTCGGAGTTCATCGCCGAGCAGGCGCCCAGCCTTCGCTACACCATCGTCAACGAAGCCGGCGCGTCGGTGTACTCAGCTTCCGAGCTCGCAAGCCAGGAATACCCCGATCTGGATGTCACTGTACGTGGTGCCATGAGCCTGGGCCGCCGCCTGCAAGACCCGCTGGCCGAACTCGTCAAGATTCCGCCCCAGTCCATCGGCGTGGGCCAATACCAGCACGACCTTGACCAGGCCGAGCTTTCGCGCACGCTGGGCCACGTGGTGGAGGACGTCGTCAACCGCGTGGGCGTCGACGTAAACACCGCGAGCGCGAGCCTGCTGGGATACGTATCGGGCATCACGCCGAGCGTGGCCAAGAGCATCGTGGCCTACCGCGAGGAAAACGGCGCCTTTACCGATCGCCGCCAGCTTAAGAAGGTCCCCAAGCTGGGACCCAAGGCATATCTCAACGCCGCGGGCTTCCTGCGCATCAGCGGCGGCAAGAACCCGCTCGACGCCACGAGCGTCCACCCCGAAAGCTACGAGGTGGCAACGTCCGTCCTGGAGCGTGCCGGCGTTGCGGCAAACGAGCTCAGCCGCGGCGGCGTGCCCGACATCGAGCGCCGCCTGGGCAGCATCTCGGCGCTGGCAAGTGACCTGGACTGCGGCGCCCTCACGCTCATCGACATCGTCAACGAGCTCAAGAAGCCCGGTCGCGACCCGCGCGACGACGCGCCCGAGGTGGTCTTTAGCCGCTCGGCACTTTCTATCGACGACCTGGAGCCCGGCATGGAGCTCAAGGGCACGGTGCGCAACGTCGTCGACTTTGGCGCCTTCGTCGACGTGGGCGTGCACCAGGACGGCCTCGTGCACATCTCCAAGCTGGCCAACCGCTTTGTCAAGCACCCGAGCGACGTGGTGCGCGTCGGCGACACGGTCAAGGTGTGGGTGGAAAAGGTCGATCGCAACCGCAAAAAGATCTCCCTCACCATGGTGCAGGGGAAGTAAACCGCTTATAGCAAAGGTACCCCCTCTCGCGACGTGCAAAATCGCGAGTATTTTGCAAATTCCGCCGTTCCGGATGCCCCTCAGAGGCAATAAAGTCACAAACAGCCCCCGTTTTAGCGTCGTCAGAGCCAAAACGGGGGCTGTTCCGTGCTTTATCTAGCTGGTAAAAGCCTTTACCTTGCTGAATACTCTCAATTTTGCACGTCGCAGGCGGGGGTACCTTTACCCACGGCAGGATTGGGGGCCGATCACCAACCTACTGGCAAGTTCGTGTCGGCAGCCCCGGCCTTTCCTTTGCCTAGCGCGACCCTCGCGAAGCGCGTGAGCGCAGAGTAAACGGGGCCGGCCCTCTCGCCCCGCGCCGTGGCAGCGCCCGCAGCTCGTGTTCGCCCTACGGCAGGATATGGAAGCCGAGCGAGGCGATATCCTTGGCAAAGCCGCGGACGGTGTCGAGCGAGACCTCGTACGGGTCGCGACCGATATTCTTGCGCTTGGCCAGAATGCTGTTGGGCACCGTGATGATCTGGCAACCGCAGGCCTCGGCCTGGTAAATGTTGATGAGCTCGCGCGTGGACGCCCACAGGACCTCGCAGTTGGGCTTGGCGGCGGCCTTCTTGACCGACTCCGTCATAAACGGAATGGGGTCGACGCCGGTATCGGCGATACGGCCGGCAAAGAGCGAGATGATGGACGGCGTCTCGGCATCAACAGCCTCGACCATCTCATCGACCTGCTCGGGGGTAAAGATGGTGGTGACGTTGACCTTGATGCCGTCAGCCGAAAGCTTGCGGACCAGCTCGGCGGTGGACTCGCCCTTGATGGTCACGCATGGAATCTTGACGTAGACGTTCTCGGCCCAGGTAGCGATCTCGCGAGCCTCGACCTCCATGGTCTCGACGTCGTCGGCAAAGACCT
>CABQZS010000129.1 GCA_902468695.1 uncultured Collinsella sp. | reverse complement strand
TGCCACGGCCGACGCCTGCGCCAATGCCGCAGCCCGCGCCGCAACCCATGGCGAATGCTGCAGCTACTCCCGCGGCTCCCGCGCTTACGCTTGCCGATCCAGTAATGGGTGAGCAGCTTCGTCTCACGGACGCTGCCGTGCTTGGACGCAACGCGTTTCCTTCTATGGCTTCGAACTTTGCCATGTCCCGGCAGCATGCCAGCGTTCGTTTTGAGCGGGGCACATGGATGGTTGCCGATGAGGGGTCCAATAACGGAACGGCTCTTATGCGTGGCGGCCAGATCCTCAACTTGGTTCCCGGCGTGGCCCAGCCGATTCATACCGGCGATACGCTACTCATTCCGGCTGCGTCTGGCGAATTTGCCCAATTGCGTCTGACGGTTACTGTGGAGGAACCGCCTGCGGCGCAACCCGTGCAGACCCAGGCTTGGTCTGCGCCTCAGCCCGCGTCTGCTGCGGCACCGGTTGTTTCTGCTGCTGGTGAGTCTGCGGGTGTCGAGGGCTGGTTTGTCGAGTGCCCCGAGTGCGGTCGTTTGCATCTCGTTGCTGATGAGCGTGCAAAGGTTGGGGATGGCTGTGAGGAATGCGGTTGCTCGCTTGCACGTATCTCGGCCGTGTACCGTACACTCGATCCGGGCGAGGATTACGCCGATGTTCGTTAGCCATGTGCTTGCCCCCGTCGTCTCGCTGGGTCCGGGAGAACGTATTGTTGTCTGGACCGCTGGTTGTTCAAAGCGTTGTGCCGGATGTATTTCGCCCCAATGGCGCAACCAGCTGCCCGAGCAGGATGTCGATGTTGAAGAGCTTGCGCAGATGTTGCTCGATACCGCGCGCGAGCACGGCGTACATCGGCTGACGGTTTCGGGTGGAGATCCGCTCGAGCAGGCATCAGAGCTCGTGAAGCTACTGGCAACGATCCGCTGCGCTTACGATGACATTCTCGTTTACACCGGATTTACGCTCGAAGAGTTGCCGCAGGTGATCGGTGCGGATACGTGGGAGACGCTTAAGTCTCTTATCGATGTGCTGATTGACGGTCCGTACGTAGACGAGCTCAACGTGCCCGATTGTGCGCTGCGCGGCTCGACTAACCAGCGCGTAATCTACCTGAGCGACCGCCCACACGATGATTACGACCAGTATCTTCAACAGCCTCGTCAGCTTCAAAACTACGTCCAGGACGGCACGGTTATCACCGTTGGTATTGCCGACCGTTACCATCATGAATTTTCTGCCAAGGAGGTATAACACATGGCAACTGATTTCGAGCGCCAATCCTGGCAGCGCGAGATGCTCAACTTTAAAGGGGTGAAGAGCCTCTTTATCCTTGAAGGCAACGTGAACGACAAGTATCCCGACGTGGTCGACGGCGGCCTTCAGTTCTCGGAGCTTGCCGAGGTTGTGCGCGGCCTTTTTGAAGACGCAAATGGCTCAGTTGAGTACAACGTGGCATATTTCGATCCCATCCAGCTGTTTTCGAGCAGCATGGGCAACGTCGATTGCAAGCGCCTGGTGTCGCTGGCTCATGACGAGGCTTCCAAGAGCGACGACCGCATGATGGAGGCGAACGCCTGCATCGCCGATGGCCGCCAAGCATATGCCACCGAGCAGTCGAGCCTGCCCTCATACGGCGAGGTTATCCGCTCAATGTTGCGCCTTAAATACAACGACAATCCCGATGGCGGCACCGAGGCCAAGCCGCTTTGTGTGATCGTCAACATGGCGTCGCGCCTGCTTGCATCCTCGACCGGTCTTATGCCCGACGAGACGCAGTTTTTCCTCAACTTGTACCTTGGCGCCAGCAAAGCACGCCTTATTAACCGCACGGCTGTCAACACGCTCATTCTGGTAACGGATAACGTGCGCAACCTGCCCGTGTGGTTTATCGAGGAGAATCCCTTCCTGCGCACCATTACGCTGCCGCATCCCGACCGCGACATGCGCGAAGCCTATATCCAGAGCAAGTTTGGCTTTGGCGAGGCACTGTCCGATTCCGATGACCGTGCGGTGCGTCGCTTTATCGATACTACCGACGGCATGAGCGTTAAGGAGCTCGAGGGGCTGCAACGCATGTACCAGCGCGACATGCAAAACCCCGAGGCTTCCATCGAGGCCATCCTTCCCAAGCTCGTCGACGTCTACAAGTATGGTTTTCGCGAGAACAAATGGCAGCAGATGTTCGAGAAACTCGAGGAGGATCCCGAGGAAAAGATCAAACGCCGCGTGAAGGGCCAGGACGAGGCCGTTGAGAAGGCCGTTACCGTGCTCAAGCGCTCCGTCATGGGCCTTTCGGGTGCCACCCATTCATCTGGCTCTAAGCCCAAGGGCGTCCTGTTTTTGAGCGGCCCCACCGGTACCGGTAAGACCGAGATCGTTAAGGCCATTACGGAGCTCCTCTTTGGCGATGAGCGCAGCATGCTTCGTTTTGATATGTCCGAGTACGGTGCCGAAAACTCCGATCAAAAGCTCTTCGGCGCTCCTCCGGGATACGTAGGCTATGCCGAGGGCGGCCAGCTCACCAACGCCGTCAAGGCCAATCCGTTCTCGGTGGTTCTTTTCGATGAGATCGAGAAGGCCGCGCCGAGCATTATGGATAAGTTCCTGCAGATCCTCGAAGACGGCCGCCTGACCGATGGCCAGGGCAATACCGTGTATTTCTCGGAGACGGTCATCTTCTTTACGAGCAACATTGGCTTTTCAAAGATCGAGATCGATGCCCAGGGCAACGAAGTACGCAATACCATCGCGCCCAATACGCCCTATAACGAGATCTGCGAGCGCGTGCGCACCGAGATGGATCGCGAGTTTAAGCCCGAGTTCTTGGGCCGTATCGGCGATAACGTGGTGATCTTCAACTTTATCGACGATGCCGTGGCGCTGCAGATTCTTAATTCCAAGATCGATGCCGTTAACCGCAACGTGCATAAGGCGCAGCCCGATATTACGGTTGAGGCGACCGATGCTGCCCGCGAACTGCTGCACTCCATTGCCATGACGGACGCCGTCAAGGCAAAGGGCGGCCGTGGCATTGGCAACCTGGTGGAGAGCGGCTACCTTAACGGACTTTCCGACTTTTTGTTTGAACGCCGCGCCGAGTGGCGTGGCCGTCCCGGCATGGTGGCACGCGCCGTGCCGCAGGGCGAGGGCGAGAATGCGCACATCGCGTTTGAGCTCGTGCCCGGATTGATGGGAGGCGATTGGCGATGACGAAGTTTATCGCTGCAGCAAAAACTCAAGCGGGAACCAATCACCCCGTCAACGAGGACCGTTTGCTTCTTGACGGTAACGTTCTTTGTTACGGCCTGGTGGGCGATAGCGAGCACGAGATGGGCTGCATGGCAGTTTTTGATGGCGTGAGCGAAGGCGGGCACGGAGCGGCCGCCTCGACGCTCGCCGCTCAGGCGTTTGCGCAGGCCGTGCGCGTCTTTGATGCCGATAGCGTAAATACGCTGCAGGATCGTCTGCGCGTTGCGGGCGAGCGAGCCGAGAACGACGTTGAGTCATATGCGGCTCGCTACGGTTTGCCTGTGACCGCATCCACGGTTGCCGGTCTTGTTGTCGCCCCCGATGGACACGGTGCTGTTTTTAACGCTGGCGATTCTCGCGTGTATCGACTGCGCGGCGGCGTGCTTGCGGTGCTTACTTGCGACCATACGCCCGAGCGGCGCATGGGTGGCATGGGCGTCGAGTACAGCGACGATGCTGTTTCGCATTGTATTGAGCTGGCAATTGGCCTTAACCAAGGCGGTCGAAATCTTGAGGTCAAAACAACCGTGATGCTTCCGGGCGATCGCTATCTGATCTGTTCCGATGGTATCGATGGGCAGATTGCGCAGGAGCGTTTGCAGCAGATGCTTGCGAGCGATTCGACATGTGCGCAGTTGTGCGAAGAGCTATATGCCGAGGCTCGGGTGAACGGCTCGACGGACGATGCAACGCTGATTGTAATTGAAGTGGGGGAGTAGCCATGTCTGATGAGACGATTACGGTACGCCGAGATGGCGGCGATGACAATGATGAGACCGTAACGGTGCGCCGCGGGAATGCGCCCGTAGGGGGAGAGACGGTTACCGTGAACCGTGGCGACCAGGCTTCTGCGCCTGGAGAGACCGTGACGGTACGTCGAGCTGACGCTCCGGCATCTGGTGAAACGGTCACCGTCCGCCGCGACGACGCGCCATCGACAAACGAAACCGTAACGGTGCATCGCCCGATGACCGAATCGAATGGTGAAACAGTAACGGTTGCGAGGCCGTCTGTTGGTGCTTCCGCTGACGGCAAGACCGTTACTGTTTCACGCCCTGGTACTTCTGCGGCAGGCGAAACTGTCACGGTGCCGCGCACTGCGAGCGCCGACGGCCAGACGGTAACTGTCTCGCGCGGCGCCACGGCCAGTCCCAACGGTGAAACGGTGACCGTTTCTCGTGGGGGCGCACATGCCGCCGCTGCATCTGCCTCGCCTTTTGTTGCAGAGGATGCGACAGTTGTCTCGAATGACGGGCAGCAGTTTATTATTCATTTGGGACAGGTCATTGGCCATGGCGGTCAATCTACCATTGTTGCCGCCGAGCGGGTGAGCGATGGTTTGGCATGTGTTGCCAAGGTCTTTAAGCCTCTTGTGGGCGCCGAGCGTTCGGCATATCAAAAGGTGGTAAGCGCCGTAATGGGGCTTAATGGCCGCCCCGTGTCTCAAACGCATCTGCTGCCCATCTTTGCCTATCTGCACCAGGGCCTGAGCGCGACCGAAGTGGGGGCTGCGGCTCCTCAGCTGTGGGATGTTTCCATTACGCCGCTGGCCACATGCCTTTTTGATCGTCCCCGTAGCAAGAATATGGTTAAGAGCCGCGTGATTCCCGAGCTCAGCCAGGCAATTGAGCTGCTCCATACCGAGCTTGGTATTGTCCATCGTGACATTAAGCCGCAGAACGTCTACCTGTACGACAAACAGATCGTGCTCGGAGATTATGGCTCCGCCCGCTCGCTTGCCGGATTTGACAGCCGACTGACGAACACCATGACGCGCTCCGACGGCTACACGCCCGGTCGTGGCGGCATGGTCGACCCTCGTAACGACTGGTATTCGTTTGGCTATACAATCTGGACGCTCTACGAAAACAATGTCCACCCGCTGCAGGAGTTCATAGACGACAATACGCTTTCCGATCGCCAAGAGACGGGTGAGCCTGCGGACTTTAACCATCCAGATGATGCAACCCTGGGAAACCTCCTCAAGGGCCTGACGTTTGAGCTTTCGGGCGAGCGTTTTGGCTATGAAGAGGTTAAAGACTAGATGGCCGACCCAGATAATTTCTATCGTAAGCTTCCCACCATGGACGCCGGCAGCGCTCGCAAGCCTTACGAGTTTGCTGGCAAGCAGTATAGCGATCCGGTGTTGCTCGCTCGCGCGCTGTCCTCCAATTGGGACGAGGCCAAGCTTCGCATGAGCCAGCAACAGCTCGAAAACCTGATGGGCGACTGGGGTGAAAATGACCTGCAGACAAGGATTCACCAGTTGGTCGAAGAGGATATCCAGACGGCGTCCAATCCCGACTTGGCCCTTGCTTGTGTCATCTATGAGATGTCTAACGGCAAGATTGTGTCGTGGCGCGGCGAGGATGTCTCGCTCACCGATGCGAGCGATGCCCTCCCGGCACGCATCGCCGAGATGGATGTCGCCGAAATTGATCGCTATGCCGTCCTGTCCGGTCTCGACGGGTCAAAATCGTCAGGCGTGCTGCCTTCGGGATTTTTATCCCGCATTCTTTCTCGAGACAACGATCTCAACGATGAGCGCGCAAAGCTTGCGGCCGATATCCATGAACTCGAAAAGTTGGCGCTTCACTCGAGTGACCCTCATTTCGCTGCTTGCCTATTCAAGGGGTTGCTGACGCGCAACGAGGAGAAAAGCTCTGCAGCTCAGACGGCACTCATGTCGGTTGTTAATCATCCGGCGGCGTTTTTTGGCGTTTGCTCGTCGGCTCACAAGCTGGATGAATTCCTACTCAATTTTGCGGGCGTTTCCGAGATGGCGGCAATTATCTCGGCTCGAGATGCGGCAACTTCGCACGGAGCCATCGATATAGATGTCGTGATCGATTATATGGATAAGGTCGCGGTCAATAAGAAAGCGGTGCGCGCGTTTTATCGCAAGTTCGGTAGCTATGCTGCCTGGCTGTGGCTTGCCGCCCACACCGACCTCTACGACTCGGTCCAAGGCTCTGTGGGCGAGGCAGTTAAAATTGCCCTGCTCGGACTGAATCCGCCGGCAAACACTGCCGTTTCCATGCTCATCCAGGCTGGTTCCAACGCGCGTCTTGAGGGAATCAAGCTTCGGGAAGATATGGAGCTCACGCCTGTTCCGTATGTGAACGGCTGGGAAGTTGACGGAAAGCACGGAACGCGCCCCTGCACGCGCAATGCGCTGTTTTGCGCCCAGGTCGGCGACGATGCCGTGCCACGCGGCTATGTTGCCGAGCTTATATCTCAGGGTGTTGACGAGCGGATGCTCGCGGCTCGCGGCGTAAGGCTTCTTGTAGAGGAAAGTTTGATCTCCTCTGCCGAATATGCTGAGTTTCTCGAGGATAGTCGCGGTGTTGCAGACGGCTCCTTAAAGGCCGCTATCGAGCAGGATACACGCGATTACGGTGTCGTTGAGGGCATTGCCGATAGCGATGCTCGCGCTGCTGCCATAAAGAAGGAGCAGCGGGGTGTTTTGATGTATACCGTTCTTGTGGCGCTTCTTTACTGCATCGTTATCATGTGCTCCCGTGGTGCCTTTGGCCAGCTGATTGTTTCTTGGGGCTCGTTTGGTCCGCTTGCGGGCATTTTCCTGGCTATTGCATTTATTGGCTGCTTTGGTTTTCTCGCCCTCAATCTTCTGCGCTCTTATTCTGCCTCCGATCGTGTTAGCGCTCTTAGGAACGATATCGATGCCAATTCGGATGCGCTTGAACGATATTTGCTCCAGCTCGTTGAGTTTGCCGATCGTAAGGGGCAGGTTTTTGAGGAGCTTGCGATGTCGGCAGACGACAAGCCCCTTGCTCAAGTCGGTTCGCTTGCTTTTTCTAGCGGGCGTGCGCCGGCAGCGTTTTACATGGATCCTCAGCTGATGGATAGACTGGGGCGTTACGCCGGTCGTTTGGTTGTTTTTGTTCCGCTTGTCACCAGCGCTTTTGGGTTTATGGGAACGATGTTTGTTGATGGCGACACGTTTACCAAGCTCGACGTAATAATGGCGATTCTTATCGGTGGTATGACGGTCATGCTTCTCTTTGGAGACGATGCTCACCCCGGTAGTGCGAAGTCGATTCGCACCTGGCTTTTCTCTTGGATTCTGCCGATCGTCATCGAGTTTTTCCTCTGGGGTATCGTGACCATTGCACAGCTGCTTAGTATCTTCGGGTTTATTGTGATGCTGATTGGCTTCGGTATCTGCGCATTCTTCTTCTACCTTTTCCTTACCGCCTAATAGGGCGGGTCGCTCTTTTCATGAACTGTTTTGGGTCGCCAAGGAGGGTTTCTGACTCCTTGGTGACCTGTTAATTTTGATAAACGATAGGAGCATGGTATGCCCACGCTACGACTGGGGAATCTTTTCTCGGATTCCAATAATGGCCGCCAACAGCGACCGATGGTGCCTCGACCGCAGGTTCCCAATACACCGCAACGCAATGACGGTCTCCATGGCACCGAGCGACGCGCCATGGCTGCCTTTGATGACATGTTGGGTATTGAGAACGTGGCGTCTCAACGCGGCTCTCAAACAAATACACACTCGCGTTCGAACATGGCTCAACGTGAGATTCGAAACGACGTGGTGATCAATGAGGGCTTGGGCTCGTACGATGGACGTCCATGTTCTATTAGGATTTACGAGAACCACCTTGAGATTATCGCCAAGCGTGAGGGGTCAACGCTCGATAACCATTCTGTGGTCAAGTCGCTCGTCCCAGGCTTGGGTCATAGCAAGGCGGTGGCGGGCAGGCTTTTCGCTCCGGGCAATTCCAATCCGCCGATTATCATCCCCTTTAATTCGCTGAGCGGGTTTCAAGAAGTGAGCGGCTTTATGCCCACGTTCGTCTTTAACCGGCGTAATCCTCAGACCAGAAAGATGGAGACGCACACTATCAAGACGGTGACTAGGGAGTTTGGGTATGCGCTTAACCGCTATGCCCAGACGCACTTCCATTACTAATAGGTAAAGGCAAAACATATGGCAAACGACAACCAGCAAGAGGGCCTGTCGGCGCAAGAGCGTCTCGCCCGTCTTTATAGTGCTCGTGCTGAGGGGCAGCAGGAGGAAGCGACATCGTTCGCGGGTGAGACTGCGGGGGCGTCCATTTCGTCAGATGTACCGCAGGCTCAAACGGTTTCTACTCAGGAGCGTCTCGACCGCCTGCGTGCGCGACGCGCCGGCGTGCCTCTTCCGGGCGATCCGGAGGCAGCTACTCCGGTAAACAACGAGGGTGCGAATCGCCCTCGCTTAAACATCAATCTTTCGCGCATCGTGGACGCGATTCCCACCATTGTTCGGTTTTTCCCACTGCGTATTTTTACGGTTTGGGGGCTCTGCTCGGTCTGGTACCGCATGTACTTGAGCGTTGGCGGAGACGATGTGCTGCATACGGGGCTTCCGGCGCCGGGGTATAGCGCATTCAATCCATTCGCTCTGGGCGCTGTTGTATTCATTGGTCTTCTCGTAGTTTTGACAGAAATCATTGCCGGCCCGTTGAGCATGATCTTTAAGCAGTTAATCATCGATGCCACATATTTCTTCCGCGGTTCCGCCGCCACCCGCGAGGCCCGCGACCGCGCCCACGCCAACTTCAGCCTGCGCCGGCTCGTCACCG
>CABQZS010000128.1 GCA_902468695.1 uncultured Collinsella sp. | reverse complement strand
CGGTACGCGTATAGCTGATGGGCGCCCACAGGCTCTCGGGCCAGCACCAGCAGGTGACGTCGGAGACGCCATCGACTTCGGGCACCGGAACGCCCCAGTCGATGTTGCCGGTGATACGGAAGGGCACGAGCGCCTTGCCGCTGCGGAAGCGCACGCCACCGTTGGCGAGCACTGCGTGGGCATCGTCGCGCTCCTTCCAGCTGGGGAAGGTGACGGTAAAGCTGCTCTTGTTACCCTCGGGCTCCAGCACAGTGTGCTCGGGCAGCTGGTCCTCGACGGCGTCGAAAGCCTCGCGGAACTTGTTCTGAATATAGAGCTGCGCCGGCAGCAGCCACTCTTCCATGGTCTTGGAGACCACGGAGCGAACCTGCGGGTTCTGGGCGAGCTTGGCGGTGTAGGTCTTCATAAAGTCGAGGTAGGCCGGCAGGTCAAAGTAGAGGTTGTTGACCGGGCGCAGCTCGGGCACCTCGCCGGTGAGCTGGCTCTTGGGCGCGATGAGCTCCTCGGGCTCAAACTGGTGGCCCAGGTCGCACTCGTCGGCGTACGCCTTCTCGGACTTGCAGCCCTGGATGGGGCAGCGGCCGATCACCTGGCGGCCGTTGAGGAACGTGCCGGCCTTGGCATCGTAGAACTGCAGCGTGGAGCGCTTGGAGATGGTGCCCTGCTCGTGCAGGCGCTTGATAATCTCGGCGGTCACTTCGTTGTGAATCTGCGCAGCCGGCTCAAGGCCCGAGCCGCCGTAGATATCGCAGCTGATGTTGTAGTTGTTGAGGGTCGCTGCTTGCCGGGAGTGATTGGACTCGACGTACTCGTTAATGGACTTGTCGTAGCCCTCGTTCTCCTTGAGCTTGCGGTAGCTCTCCATGATGGGCGAGCCGTAGCAGTCGGTGCCCGAGGTGAAGATGACGTTCTCGCGGCCCAGACGGTCGCGCAGGAAGCGGGCGAAGAAGTCGGCCGGGACAAAGACGCCGCCGACGTGGCCAAAGTGAAGGCCCTTGTTGCCATAGGGCTCGCCGGCGGTAACGATGGCGCGGCGAGGCCAGCTGGGACGGTCGTTCATGGAGTATTTGGATGCCATGGGACTCCTTCGCATATGGTGAGAGCGCGGCCGGGCGCGGGACTCGGCGACGCAGTGGTCAATTCGTGCATATCGTTCGACATTATCGCACATGCGGGCGGGTGCGTGACGGGGGCGCTATCCTAAGATGCTATGAATGAGATTTCCAACATACATGCGTTTGAAGACGAGGATTTCCTGCACGCCTGCTTTGTGTGGGGGATGGTCGTGCTTGGCGTGTTTGCCGTGTGCCTGGTGCCGGTGTTTATGCTGCTGGGTGGGCCCGCGGATCTGGATGCGGCTGACGCGGGTGGCTGGACGGCTGTCTTGGGCTGGATAGTCGGCTTGGCTGCGGTTTCGGCGGCGTCATTTGCCGTGCACGAGCTGGTGCACGCGGTGTTCTTTAAGCTGTTTGCGCCCGCCGGTGCTCGGGTGACCTTTGGGGCAAATCTCGAAACCTGCATGATTTACGCCTGCGCCGAGGGGATTGTGTATTCGCGCCGGCGGTATATGGCGATTTGCCTGGCGCCGACGGTTGTTGTGACGACAACGCTTGCCCTGGGGTTTGCGTTTTCGGGCTATCCGCTGCTGTGCTATCTGGCGGCCGGCTTGCATTTATCGGGCTGTGTGGGCGACTGGTATTACGTGCGGACCATTTTGCGCGACCGCCGCATTGTCGCCTGCGAGGATACGTCCTTTGGCGTGCGCTTTTTTGGGTGAGGAGATGTCGATGAAGTCGTTGTTGCTGCATGCGTGCTGTGCACCATGCTCGCTTGAGCCGGTTCGCCTGCTGCGCGAGGAGGGGTTTGAGCCCACGATTTGCTGGACCAACCCCAATATTCAGCCGCGCGATGAATGGCAGCGCCGCTTGGACGAGCTGCGCCGGTGGTGTGCCGATGGCGACATCGAGCTCATCGAGGCAGGGGAGGACCGCGATCGCTGGGAGACCGGCGTGGCACCGCTGGGTGCCGATCGGCCTCGTCGCTGTCGCGCGTGCTATGCCCTGCGCTTGGCCGCGGCGTGCCGCGTGGCCCAGGAGCGCGGGTTTGAGTTTGTGGGCACGACGCTCGCCGTCTCGCCGTACCAGCTGTTCGATACCTGCAATGACGTGCTTGAGCGCTTGGCGGCGGCACATGGGCTCACCCCGGTGATTCGCGATTTTCGCCCGTATTACCCCGAGGCGACACGCCGTTCGCGCGAGCTTGGCATGTATCGGCAGAACTACTGTGGTTGCCGCTTCTCGGCTGTCGAGGCGGCCATGGACCGCGCCCGCATCCGCGACGAGCGCAAAGCCGCCAAAAAGTAGTTCACTTGGGACGTCAGCCTGCTAGGATGTAGAGCGGACTTTAGCTATATAAGGAGAATCCGACGTGTCTATGCGTACCGATGATTTTGACTACAACCTTCCTGAGGAACTGATTGCCCAGGCTCCTGCCGAGCCGCGCGACTCCTGCCGCCTGCTGGTGGTTGATCGCAAAGGCTCCGAGACAGGAACGCCGCTGGAGCACGGCGGTACCGTTGAACACCGCATCTTCCGCGACATCATCGACTATATCGAGCCGGGCGACGTACTCGTCATCAACCAGACGCGCGTGATGCCGGCTCGTCTGATCGGTCGCAAGACGGGCTCGGGTGGCGTGGTCGAGACGCTGCTGCTCAAGCGCCGCGAGGATGTTGACCCGCTGGGCCATGTTTGGGAGTGTCTGGTCAAGCCGGGCAAGCGTCTGAAGCCCGGTGCTCAGATTGAGTATCGCGCCGGTGGCGCCCATGCGCCCGAGGGCGCGCCCGTGGTGCTGACGGCCGAGGTCATCGACTTTGTCACCGATAGCCGCGGTGGCCGTCTGGTGCGCTTTGAGCCGGCCGGTTGCAATGCTGCCGGCGAGCCGCGCACGCTCGACGAGGCCATCCATGCGGCTGGCCACGTGCCGCTGCCGCCCTACATTACCGATTACGAAGGCGATCCCGAGAAGTACCAGACCGTGTACGCCATGAAGGAGGAGCACTCGGCCGCTGCTCCCACGGCGGGTCTGCATTTTACTCCCGAGCTCATGGCCGCTATCGAGGCCAAGGGTGCCAAGTTTGCCGCCGTCGAGCTCGAGGTGGGTATCGATACCTTCCGTCTGGTGGAGGAGGACGATCCCACGCAGCACGTGATGCACACGGAGCGCTATCACGTGTCGCAGGAGGTTGTCGACGCCGTGCATAAGGCGAAGGCCGAGGGGCACCGCGTGATTGCTGTCGGTACCACCGCAGTGCGCTCGCTCGAAAGCGCCTTTGACGCGGACGCGCCGGTGTCCGATCCGGCCGTGACGGCGCGCTATTTTGAGGGCCGCGAGGACGGGGCCGATACACTTGGCCGCGGTGACATCGTGGTGCGCGAGAACGCCACGACGCAGCTTTACCTCATGCCCGGCTCGACCTATCACGTGGTCGATGCGCTGATCACGAACTTCCATGTGCCGCGCTCCACGCTCATGATGCTCGTGAGCGCGCTTGCCACCCGCGACCAGATCATGGATGCCTACGCCGCTGCCATCGAAGAACGTTATCGCTTCTTCAGCTTTGGCGACGCGATGCTCATTTTGTAGTTACGCGGTTCTACGAACCGCGTAACTGCTCGATGCTGCGCGGGCCGCATTTGGACAATCTGACGTTCAACTTCAAGGGCGCGACCAGAAGGTCAGCGCCCTTTCGTTTCACGTCACCT
>CABQZS010000127.1 GCA_902468695.1 uncultured Collinsella sp. | reverse complement strand
GGGTGCTCAGGCGCCTGCGCCCACGCATCGCCCCGACCTGGCTCGCGAGGAAGACGCGGGCCGCCGTTCGCCGCTCGGTCCCATCCTCATCGCCTTCATGGCCGGCGTCATCGCTTGCTCGGCGATCGGAAACGTCTGGAGCCATGTGGAGCAACAGCGCAAAGATGCCGCCAAGGTCGAGATGTCTGTCGAACAATCGCTCAGCCGCACGCGCTCGGTGCATGTATCGGTCGAGGTCAAGGACGGTGCGACATGGGACACCGCCCGCGGCGACAGCCAGATGCTCATCCACATCGCGGGCCGCACGCTCAAAGGGCAGGCGATTGACGAGTATCAATATGTCAACTCCGCTGGCGACGGCATCGAACTCAAGCCCGGCGACTACGAGCTCACGGTCGACGAGCCGCCCGTCGCCACCGATGGCACGCGCTTCCGCGCCTCAAAGCGCATGGTTCCCGTGAGCTTTAACTCGCAGGCGCCCGATACGGTCGACAGCACGCCGCAGGGCGGATTCGACCTTTACGCAATCGCTCAACAACTGCGCCTGCCGCTTCTCCTTGCCGCCAAGAGTGGGACAATAGCCCTCGACACTGTTGTTTACTTTTGGAGGAAGTAGCATGTCCACCGTCACCACCATCAAGCGCGGCGGCCTCACCGCGGCCATCGATTCCATGGGAGCCCAGCTCACGAGCCTTGCCCTCAACGACAACGAGTATCTGTGGCAGGGCGACCCGGCCTTTTGGGGCAAGCACGCGCCCATTCTGTTCCCCATCGTGGGTTCACTGCGCAACAACACGGCGACGTCTGCGGCCGGCACCTGCGAGATGCCGCGCCACGGCCTCGCTCGCATCGTCGAGCACAAGTTGGTCGAGGTTTCGGAGGACGGCTCCTCGGTAACGTACGAGATCACCGATACGCCCGAGTCGCTCAAGGCTTTCCCCTTCCACTTTAAGCTCAACATGACCTATGCCCTGACTGGTGACGCCACGCTTACCCAGACCTTTGCCGTCACCAACACCGGCGACGTGGACCTGCCGTTCTCGGTGGGCGGCCACCCTGCATTTAACGTGCCCGCCCCCGGTGCCGAGGACGAGACGTTCGAGGATTACGAGCTGGCATTTACCGAGGCTTGGACCAACGAGGCCCCCATCATCACGCCCGATGGCCTCATGACGTTCGAGGGCAGCTACAAGGCGCCCGATAACTCTGACGTGCTGCCCATCACGCACCGTAGTTTCGATAACGATGCCATCATGTTCACCGATACTCCGGGTTCCACGCTCACGCTGCGCGGTCGCAAGTCGGGCCATGGCGTCAAGATCGACTTTGAGGGCTTTAAGTACATCGGCGTGTGGTCTGCCGCCAACGACGCCCCGTTTGTGGCGCTCGAGCCTTGGACTGGCCACACCACCATGGACACCGAGGACGACGTCTTTGAGCACAAGGTCAACATCATCACGCTGGCCCCCGGTGCCACCGATAAACGTAGCTTTAGCGTCACCTTGCTGTAGAGGTTCCGTCGTTCTAGCGAACGGCGGACCAGTCGACGCTGCGCGCCACCCAGAGCGACAATTTGTCATCCAAAAGGCAAGGCATGACCAGAAGGTCTATGCCTTGCCTTTTTTATGCCAAGTGGTGCATGGGGGACAGGTTGCTTTGCGCCAATCGTCCTCGTGTGTCTATTAATTTTTCGCGCACATGCCGCGCTGCTGGTTGCGGGCGTATATCCTGTCTTATTGTCAGTAACGCAAAATAGGGAAGGCACCAGATGCAACCTCGGCAACAGCGCGGCATGCAGACCCAGCCGGTATGCAGCCGTCGCATCTTTTTGGGAAGCGCTCTCGCTGCGAGCGCTTCCGTCGTCGCCGGCGCGCTCGCCGGCTGTCAGTGCCCGTCTACGCTCAAGGTGGTTCAGCCCACGACGGGCGGCGGTCGCGACGACCTGTCCGATTCCGTGATCGGCAAGGATAAGATCCGCATTGGCATGGAGGCGGCCTACGCCCCGTACAACTGGCAGGTTTCCGAAGCCAGTGAGTACACCATCCCCATCGACAACGTGCAGGGCGCCTATGCCGATGGCTACGACGTGCAGATCGCCAAGATTGTCTGCAAGGCCCTCGGTGGCGAGCCCGTTGCCGTCAAGCAGAGCTTCTCGGGCCTTATCGATTCGCTCAACAACGGCCAGATCGATCTCATCATCGCCGGTATGAGCGCCACGCCCGAGCGCGAGGAGTCTGTCGGCTTCTCCGATCCGTACTTCATTGGCTACTTTGGCCTGTTCGTAAAAGAGGGTTCCCCCTACCAAAACGCCACCAAGCTCAGCGACTTTAGCGGTGCCACGGTACTCGGCCAAAAGGACACCATGCTCGACACCGTCATCGACGAGATCCCGGGCGTTGTGCACAAAAACCCAGTCGACTCCGTCCCCACGGTGTTCTCGAACCTGCTGCAGGGCACGTGCGACGCCGTGACGTACAACACCGAGAACGAGAAGGGCTATATGGCCCAAAACCCAGGTATCGTGCCGATTCAATTTGCCGAGGGCGAGGGCTTTAAGCAGGAGGTCACGGCAAACGTCGGCTGCCGCAAGGGCTCGGATAAGCTGCTTAAGCTCATCGACAAGACACTCAAGGGCATTAGCCAAGAGGAGCGCGACCAAATGTGGGACGCGTGCCTCGATCGTCAGCCGGCATAGGGAGGCAGCATGAAAACCATCAATCGTCTGGCCTCCTTTATCAAGGCCGACCATCGCTATGTATATCTGGGCACGAGCGTTATCGCGGCGCTCGGCCTGGCGTTTAGCCAACGCAACCCCACGCCGCTGAGCTTCTTGGTGCCCACCGGCATTTTCCAGGACTGCCTTTGGGCGATTCTTTGGGCCTGGCTCGTCGTGTCGGCAGCGGCGCTGGTCACCAAACTCATGCACTGGAATGACTATCGCGAAACGTCGCCGTTTGCTTCCGAGCGTTTCCGTCGCGGCGCGCGCCTGGGCAGCTATGTCGTGGTCGCCATCGCGGCGATCTTCTTTGTCGACCGCTGTGTCATGTCGTTTATCGACCTGGTGCAGGTGAGCATTGTCTCGGACTCCAATCCCAGCGACTTTTTGCCGAGCCTGGTCTACATGACCTATAAGAGCGGCGACTTCTTTATTCGCGGCATCGAAATCACCATCGCGCTTGCGACCCTTGGTACCGTTATCGCCTTTTTCCTGGCGCTGCTCTTTGTGTTCCTGCGTATTCAGACCTTCGATCGCGTGGATAACGACCTGGTGCGCTTCTTTAAGAGCATTGGCCGCGGCTTTGCGACCGTCTACTCTACCATCGTGCGCGGCACGCCCATGATGGTCCAGGGCCTGCTCATCTATTACGCGGGCTTCACCGTTTTGCGCGCCATGGGCTTCGAGACCGCCCAGGCCAACCAGATTTGGAGTACCTTCACCGCCGGCCTCGTCACCATCTCGCTCAACTCCACCGCCTACATGATGGAGGTCCTGCGCGGCGGCATCGAGTCCATCGATCCCGGCCAGGCCGAGGCGGCGCGCTCGCTGGGCCTTTCGCAGTGGCAAGCCATGCGCAAGGTCGTGTTCCCCCAGGGCATTAAAAACGCGATTCCGGCGCTCACCAACGAGCTCATCATCAACATCAAGGACTCGTCGGTGCTCTCGGTCATCGGCGTGTTCGACCTCATGTACGCCACCACCACCGTCGCCGGCGTGTACTACCGCCAGATGGAGGTCTACTGCGTGGCGCTCGTGGTCTACCTGATCCTGACGCTCGTGGCGAGCCGCCTGCTCGAAGCCTTTGGCAAAAAGCTCGGCGCCGAGGCCCCGGCAACGCTGCCCAGCTCCAACTAGGCTCAAGACGAGGAGAATCATCATGGCAGATACCGCCACTACCGGCGTTGCGGCCGCCGCACAAACTAAAGAGCCGCTCATCCGCGTCGAGGGCCTGCGCAAGAGCTTCGGCTCGCTCGAGGTACTCAAGGGCATCGACCTGTCCGTCAAATCAGGCGAGGTCGTCACCATTATCGGCGCCTCGGGTTCGGGCAAGTCGACCTTCCTGCGCTGCCTCAACCTGCTCGAGACCCCGGACGCGGGCCACATCTGGTTCCACGGCCAGGACCTTACGGCCGATCGCTGCAATATCAATAAACTCCGCGAGGACATCGGCATGGTGTTCCAGGGCTTTAACCTGTTCAACAACATGGATGTGCTCGACAACTGCACGCTCGCGCCCGTCACGCTCAAAAAGATGAGCAAGGCCGAGGCCGAGAAGGTCGCGATGGAGCATCTGACCAGCGTGGGACTCGAAAAGTTCGCGCATGCCGCCGTGGGTCGCCTGTCCGGTGGTCAAAAACAGCGCGTGGCCATCGCTCGTGCCCTATGCATGAATCCGCAGATCATGCTGTTCGACGAGCCGACCTCCGCGCTCGACCCCGAGATCGTGGGAGAGGTGCTCGAGGTCATGCGCAAGCTCGCTGCCGACGGCATGACCATGGTCGTCGTCACACACGAGATGGCCTTTGCCCGAACCGTGTCCGACCGCGTGGTCTTTATGGACAAGGGCGTGGTGCTCGAGGACGCCGCGCCGGCCGAGCTCTTCGGCAACCCCAAACACCAGCGCACTCGCGAGTTCCTCTCTCGTTATCTCGAGGACAAATAACCGACCGAAAACGCTTGCGTTGCAGGGCCGCTCCCGTGGGGCGGCCTTTGTCGTCACAATCGAAAGGATGTCATGGCCGAGGTTTGGCGCTTCTTTGCGCATGAGGACGATTTTGCCGATATAGACGAGGCAGGCGCGTGCGAGCGCTTGGGCCGCGTGCTGTCGTTTCCGACCATCTCGAGCATGGATGCCGAGGCGGTGGACTGGCAACCTTTCGACGACCTGCGCGCGTATATGCAGCAGGCCTGGCCGCGCGTGTTCGCGGCGGGCGAGGTCGAGCTTATCGACCATTCGCTATTGGTGACGCTTGCCGGCAGCGATCCGGCTCTTAAGCCCATTATGCTCATGGGCCACATGGACGTGGTCCCCGTGGTGCCGGGTACCGAGGCCGACTGGACGCACGCCCCCTTTAGCGGGCACGTGGACGACACCTACATCTGGGGCCGCGGCGCGATCGACATGAAGGACCAGGTCGCAGGTATTCTCGAGGCTGTCGAGTATGCGCTGGCGCACGGTTGGCAGCACGAGCGCACGCTGCTGCTGGCCTTTGGCCAGGACGAGGAGACTACGCAGTACGGCGCAGGCGCCATCGGCCGCGTGCTCGAGGAGCGCGGCATTGAGCTTGAGTACCTGATCGACGAGGGCGACTACCGCATCGTTCCGGCTGCCGAGTACAGCGCGGGCGAGGGCTGGCTTATGCACGCCGACCTCGCGGAGAAGGGCTATGCCGACATTGTGCTCAAGACAAAGAGCGCGGGTGGACATTCTTCCAACCCCTACGGCGGCACGTCGCTCGAGGTGCTCAGCCGTGCCATCACCGCAATCTGCGATATCGAGTGGCCGACGCGCGTGACCGACTTGCTTGCCGCCCAGCTCATCGAGTTGGGGCTCTACACGGCTGATGAAATTGCCGCCAACGGGGGTGTCATCGTTCGCGATTGCCTTGCCAGCAAGAAGCTCTATCCGCTGGTGACGACCACCTGCGCGCCCACGCAGATCGAGGGTGGCAGCACCGGCGCCAACGTAATGCCGCAGGATATGTGGGCCAACATCAACTTCCGCATGCTCGAGGGCACGAGCGTGGCCGACGTTGTGGCGCGCTGCCGCGAGGCGGTTGCCGGGGCGGACCTTGCCGGTCGTGTCGAAGTGGAGCTGGGCCCCGGTAGCTCCGAACCCTCGCCGTCCCCGCGCATCGGTGGTCCCGGCCTCGAGGCGGTTCATTCCATCGCCGCCCGCTATTTCTGTGATCCAAAGGGGACAGAGGAAAACGGATCATTCGAGCCAGTGGCAATTGTGCCCTCGACCGTGATCGGTGCGACCGACGCTGCCAACTACCAACAAATTTGCCCTGAGTGCATTCGCTTCTCGGCCTTTGTGGTTGATGACGACGAGTGTGATCGCGGCGTCCACGGCACCAACGAGCGCATCACCCGCCGCGCCTACCTCCAGGGCATCCGCTTCCTCGTCGCTCTACTCCAAACGCTCTAGCCAAAAAGCAAGCCCTTGGTGCAATGGGGCCAGGTTTGTTTGCACCAATCATTCCGTGCGGGTTATATGCAGGTTTGCCTGCGCACGCTATCATGTATGGGTTAGACCGCAACTATGTACCCCATACGCGAAGGGATGCGCATGTATCTGAAGATCGACATGTTCTAGCCGGGCTTACCCCCGCAGTGGCGCCGCGCGCCCCATCAACTCTGCCGATTTTCACCTTCACGCATATAAAGGAGTCCCGCCATGCGCGACAAGCTCGAAAAGATTATCAAGGCATACGAGGAGCTCGAGAAGAAGCTCTCCGACCCGGCCGTCGCCTCCGATATTAAGGAGTTCACGCGTCTCAACAAGGAGTACGCGCACCAGTCCGACCTCATCGCCGCTTCGCGTGAGTACATCGGCGCGCTCGATGACATCGAGGCCGCCAAGGAAATGCTTCACGATACCACCGATGCCGATGAGAAGGAGATGCTCCAGATGGACATCTCCGAAAACGAGGCCAAGCTTCCCCAGCTCGAGGAAGACATTAAGTACATGCTCATCCCGAGCGACCCCAACGACGACAAGAACACCATCGTCGAGATTCGCTCCGCCGCCGGTGGCGACGAGGCGGCCATCTTTGCCGGCGATCTGTACAAGATGTACCAGCGCTTCTGCGAGTCGCGCGGCTGGAAGACCACCGTGCTCGACTCCAGCCCCAGCGAGGCCGGCGGCTTTAAGTCCATCGAGTTCAAGGTCGAGGGCGACCGCGTCTACTCCGTCATGAAGTTCGAGTCCGGCGTGCACCGCGTCCAGCGCGTTCCCAAGACCGAGTCCCAGGGCCGTATCCAGACCTCCACGGCAACCGTCGCCGTGCTTCCCGAGGCCGAGGAGATCGACGTCCAGATCAACCAGTCCGATCTGCGCATCGATACCTACTGTGCCTCCGGCCCTGGTGGTCAGTGCGTTAACACCACCTACTCCGCCGTGCGCATCACCCACCTGCCCACCAACACCGTGGTGCAGTCGCAGGAGCAGCGCTCCCAGATCCAGAACCGCGAGGTCTGCATGCAGATGCTGCGTGCCCGTCTGTACGAGATGGAACTCGAGAAGCAGCAGGCCGAGCTGGGTGCCGAGCGCCAGAGCCAGATTGGCCACGGCAACCGTTCCGAGAAGATTCGTACGTACAACCAGCCCCAGGACCGCGTGACCGATCACCGTATCGGCTTCAACTCCACCTACAACGGCGTCCTTCTGGGCGATCAGCTCGGCACTGTCATCGAGGCACTTGCCGCCGCCGAGCGAGCCGAGAAGCTGGCACAGGCTGTGTAGTGGGTTACGCGGTTTTACCAAACCGCGTAACGGCTCGACGCTGCAAACGCCCCTAAGCGGCAATCTGACGTTCAATCGTCGGTCGCGT
>CABQZS010000126.1 GCA_902468695.1 uncultured Collinsella sp. | reverse complement strand
TCGCGCCCTTGAAGTTGAACGTCAGATTGTCCAAATGCGGCCCGCGCAGCGTCGGCCGGTCCGCCGTTCGGTAGAACGGCGGAACTAAATCAACTTAAAGCCCTTGCGCTTGCCCACGGAGAGGGTGTCGCCCAGCTTGAGGGCGCTGGGGTCGATGTTGTAGCTCTTGGAAGCCACGGCCTTGCCGTTGATCTTGACGCCGCCGCCGTCGATGTCGCGACGGGCCTGGCCGGCGCTGGCCGAAAGGCCCAGGTCCTTGAGCAGGCCGGCGAGGTAGATCTGGCCCTCGTCGTTAACAGTCAGCTCAACATGCTTCTCGGGGAAGTCGGCGAGCTGGCCCTCCTTGAACACGCGGTCGAACTCGGCCTGAGCCTCGTCGCCGGCACCGGCGCCGTGGTAGGTGTCGCACAGGTCGCGGCCCAGAGCGCGCTTGAGCTCATAGGGATCGGCGGAGCCGTCGGCCAGAGCAGCGTCGATCTTGTCGACCTCGGCCGGGGTGAGCGAGCTCGCCAGGCGGTAGTACTTGCCGATCATCTCGTCGGGGATGGACATGGTCTTGCCGAACATATCCTTGGGCGCGTCGGTCAGGCCGATGTAGTTACCGTAGGACTTGGACATCTTACGGACGCCATCGGTGCCCTCGAGCAACGGCATGGTGAGCGCGATCTGGGGCTCCATGCCCATCTTCTCCATGAGCTCACGGCCGGCGAGCAGGTTGAAGAGCTGATCGGTGCCGCCCATTTCCACGTCGGCCTTGATCTGCACGGAGTCGTAAGCCTGCATCACGGGATACAGGAACTCATGCAGGGCGATCGGCGTCTGGGACTGGTAGCGCTTGGTAAAGTCGTCGCGCTCGAGAATACGGGCGACGGTGAACTTGGAGCACACCTGCAGCAGGCCGGCCAGATCCATCGACAAGATCCAGTCGCCGTTGTGCACGATGGTGGTCTTCTCGGGATCCAGGATCTTCATGGCCTGGCTCACGTAGGTCTCGGCGTTGGCCTCGATCTGCTCCTGCGAAAGCTGCGGGCGGGTGGAGTTCTTGCCCGAAGGATCGCCAATCAGCGCGGTACCGTTGCCGATGATGAGGGTGACGTTGTGGCCCAGGTCCTGGAACTGACGCATCTTGCGCAGGGGCACGGCATGGCCCAGGTGCAGGTCGGGGCTGGTGGGATCGACACCGAGCTTGATGTTGAGGGGCTCGCCCTTCTCAAGCTTCTTGCGAAGGTCGGCCTCGGGGACGATCTGCGCGGCGCCCGAGGTGATGATACGCATTTGCTCGTCAACAGACAGCATTGGGTATCCTCCTTTTGCTATAGCACCCTCGCCGAAAACGGCGGTGCTGGAAGTCCATAAACTCTCTTATGATAACAAACTGACGCGACGCAGCATCTACGACAGGAAAATCCTCGTCCTGCCGCATGCGTCGATGGCAACTGGCAGACGCGTGCCGTCACGCTCGACCAGATAGCGCACCTGCCGACGACGCAAGCAGTCGCGGCAACGGACCTGCCCCGTCGCATCGGTGGCACAGACGCCCTCGGCGGTCAGCAGGCAGTGCTCGCACACCATAAGCTCGGGACGGTCGGCGTCGACCGGACCCAAGACGCCGGGTTCAGCAGCCAGTTCGGCAATACGCTCCCTATCATTGCTGAGCAACTCGGCAGGCAAGTATACCCACCCCGCGCCAAGCCTGCGCAGCCAGGCAAGCGTGGCCCGATTGGCGCAGAACACCGGCGCCGCCACGTCAAACGTCGTGCCCAGCTCGCGGGCCATCGCCACCTGTCCCAGATTGCGGCAGACGACGCGCCCGGCACGTTGCATAAGCGCTCGAGTCCGCTCGGCGTCGCCTGCGCGGCACACTTCGTCGAGCACCACCGTCGCATCGGACAGATCCCGCTCATCGCGCGGATCCAAATCCATCAGCTCCCAGGCAAAGACCATACGAGCAAAAGCCTCATGCTTTGCCGGCTCTGCCGGTCCCGCCAACTCCGTCGGCACGTCGCCATCTGCCAGAACGCCCTCAAACGGCAGCACCTCAACGGACTGCTCAGCAGGCGCGACCGCATCTGCCTCGACCCGCATGCGCTCCAACACCGTTGCCGTCTGCCCCAGCACGCCGGCACTGCGAATCAGATAGACCTCGCAGCCCGCGTCCACCTTGCGTTTGCAATGCACGACGATGCGCTCTCCCGCAGCGGCATCCACGGGGCAAGGCACCTGTGGCCAGCGCTTGGGCACATCGGGACGCGCGTCGGCACCCGGGTAAAATCGGATCTCGAGCGTATCGCCCGCCGCCACGGCGGCATCAAGCTCAACCGTCACCTCTTCGTGACCCACCGCCACCAAGTGACCCACGCGCACGCCCTGGTTGATCGCGCGCTCAAAGCTCATGAGCTCGGCGCCCGAACGACCCCGCAGATACGCATCGGTAAAGCCGCGGTTGAACGACCTTCCCAGCTCGCGCTCAAGCGCCGGCACCGCATCGGCATCCCATGTGCCGTCGCGCAGCATATTGAGCGCCCGACGCCACACCCTCACCACGTTAAAGACGTAGTCGGGATTCTTCATGCGGCCCTCGATCTTGAGCGATGCCACGCCGGCGGCAACAAGCTCGGGCAGATGCGCGATGCCCAGATAGTCACGCGGACAAAGCAGGCAATTCCCTTCGACAGCGACAACACTCTGCCCCGCCTCGTCCACCAAGTCATAGGATAGACGGCACGGTTGAGTGCAATCACCGCGCATCGCAGAGCGGCCACGTCGAAGGGCAGAGAACCCGCACGCACCCGAGTATCCAATGCAAATAGCGCCGTGACAGAACACCTCGATGGGCACGCCAGTAGCGCAAAGCGTCTCAATCTCTGCCACGCTCAGCTCGCGCGCAGTCGTCACGCGCTCAACGCCCAACTCCTTGGCAGCCAACTGCACGGCACCCTCGCTATGAGCGCCCGCCTGAGTGGACAGGTGAATCTCGACCCCCGGAATCGCCGCACGAAGCGCACAGGCCAGCCCGGCATCGGCCACAATCAACGCATCGGCACCCAACGCGCGCGCATGCGCCCCCAACGCCACGGCGTCGGCAAACTCATCATCGAACACGAACACGTTGAGCGTCACGTACACACGCACGCCATGGGCATGGGCCACGGCACAACCGCGCGCGAACTCATCATCGCTAAAGCCATGCGCGCTCACTCGAGCGTTGAATCCGTCCAGCCCCGCATAGATGGCATCGGCACCCGCCGCAATCGCCGCGAGCATCTGGTCGAGCCCGCCAGCAGGCGCCAGCAGTTCGGGCAGCGCCACTCCAGCCGCCGCCAACTCGCTTTCGCATTGTCTACTCGGTTCCATCGGCCGAATCGCCATCGGTAAACTCCTCACCAAGGTATGCATTCACTCTGAAAAATGCCGTCATCCAGCATACACGAGGCCCCGCGTGCCCCGATTGGTTTATCGTGTAATAACTTATGTCCATCCTGCCAGGCATAACACCTGCCGCCTGACACGACATACCTGGAGGTCAATATATGGGTCCTCGCCAACGACAGGGGCGCGGTCGCTCTAAGACGCATGCCCTTCCCATGATCTTGCTCTCGTTTTTGGGCTTTCTGCTTATCGCGGGCGTAGCGTTTGGCATCGGCATGATCGGCAACGTCAACCGCTGGCTGTCCGATCTGCCCGACTACACCGATGCCAACGCGTATCTGGTGAGCGAGCCCACCGACATCGTCGACTGCAACGGCAATACCATTGCGAGTTTCTACACGCAAAACCGCAAGTCCATCACCAAGGACCAAGTGTCCCCGTACGTGCTACAGGGCACCGTCGACGTTGAGGACGAGCGTTTCTACGAGCACGGCGGCATCGACCTCTGGGGCATTGCACGCGCATCGGTGGCAACCCTCACCGGCGGCCACGAGGGCGCATCGACCATCACCCAGCAGCTGGTTCGCAACACCATCTTGCAGGAGGAACAATTCGACTCGACCATCGAGCGTAAGGTGCGCGAGGCCTATATCGCCATCAAGATGGAGGATATGTACTCCAAAGACGAGATCCTCATGATGTACCTCAACACCATCTACTACGGCCATGGAGCATATGGAATCGAGGCCGCCGCCGAGACCTATCTGTCCAAAACCGCCGCCGACCTCACCCTGAGCGAGGCCGCGCTGCTCATCGGCCTTCCCAACTCGCCCTCGCAGTACGACCCCACGGTTAATCCCGACTTGGCGCTGTCCCGCCGCAATAAGGTTCTGGACAACATGCTGCGTCTGGGCCACATCACGCAGGAAGAGCACGATGCCGCACAGGCTGAGCCCATCACGCTTAACGTGACCGAGATTTCGGGCAGTGGCGTCGATGTGTACTCTCAGCCCTACTTTGTCTCCTACGTTAAGCAGTTGCTTGAGCAGGAGTTCTCCACCGACGTGCTCTTTAAGGGCGGTCTGACCGTCAAGACCACCATCGACCCCACCATGCAACAGGTGGCCGAGGAGGCTGTGCGCTCGCAGCTCGACACGCTTTCGCTCGACGGCCTGGACATGGGCATGGTCGTCGTTGACCCCAAGACCGGCTACATCAAGTGCATGGTAGGCGGCTACGACTACAACGCCGACGAGAATCACGTGAACCACGCTACGGCAAAGCGCCCCGTGGGCTCCACGTTTAAGGCCTTTACGCTGGCGACTGCCATCCAAAACGGCATGAACCCCAACGTCACCCTCAACTGCAACTCGCCGCTCAAGGCCAAGGGCACCACGACCGAGGTGCAAAACTACGGCAACCAGAGCTATGGCAACATCACGCTTAAGCAGGCAACGGCATACTCATCCAACACCGGCTACATTCAGGTGGCCGAAGCCATCGGCAATGACAAGATCATGTCGCTCGTCAAAAAGCTCGGCATCGATCCCGCCAAGGACAATATCGAGGACGTTCCCGTCATGACGCTCGGCACCGGGTCCATCTCACCGCTCGAGATGGCATCTGCCTACGCAACGTTTGCCAACGGTGGCTACTACCGTCAGCCCATCGCCATTACCGAGATCGACTCGCGTACCGGCTCGGTTCTGTACCAGCACACCGACAATCCCACGCAGGTGCTCACCGAAGGCGAGGCTGCCGCGGTTACCGATGTTCTATCCGGCGTCATGCAGGGCAGCGGCACGGGTGCCGCCGGCGCGCTGAACGTCAACCAGCCCTATGCCGGCAAGACGGGCACCACTGACAACACCACCAACCTGTGGTTCTGCGGCTTCACGCCGCAACTGACATGCGCCCTGTGGACCGGTTATTCCGCAGGCGAGATTCCCATCCAAAAGTACGGTTCGGACCTGCTGGGCGACAGCACCAACCTGCCCGTCTTTAAGAAGTTCATGAACACCGTTCTTGCGGGCACCGAGCGCGAGGAATTCCCGACCGGAACGGCTCCCACGTACAAGAACAATAACGTCTGGAAGTTCTACGGCACAAACAACAAAAAGAAAGACGAAGAGGATAAAGACAAGGAAAAAGAAGAGGAAGAGACCACGACCACCACAACGACAACGACAACCACGACCACTGAAACCCCGGGCGGCAACACCACCGGCGATAGCGGCACGACAGGTGGCGACGGTGGCACGGGTGGCAATGGCGGCACGGGTGGCGACGGTGGCACGCCGACGCCTACCCCCGATCCTACGCCCACGCCCGACCCCTCTACGGGCCAGTAGACGCAAAGCGGCATCTGACACCAAGGCGCCCGAGCAGCACGTACGCTGCTCGGGCGCCTCTTTATTTCGGCAGATGCCATAAGATGCCACGACGGCCCCGGCTGCAGGGCCGATAGGGCAACGGGTGCCAGCAGGCAAAAGGGCGCTGACCTTCGTCAACGCCCTCGGCAATTACCTATAGCGACAATCGGCACAGCAGCAGTGCCACGCATCCCCTACTTGTAAGAGTTACTCAGCTTGTTGATGAGCGCCTCAAGGCGTTCGCCGTCCTCGGCCGTCTGCGCAATGACTAAGATCGTGTCGTTGCCGGCAAGCGAGCCGAGCACGTCGGGCAGCTCCGCAGCATCGACAGCTGCGGCAATACCAGAAGCCGTACCGGGCTGCGCCTTGATCATAACCAGATTATCGGTGCGCAGTACGCCGGTAACCAACTCGGAAACCATGCGCTGCAGATGCAGGTCCTCGGCAAGGACATAAATGCCCTCGGGGAGCTTACGCAGTCCCATGTCCGCGATATCACGCGAAACGGTCGCCTGCGTGCAATCGAAACCCATGGCGCGAAGCTCGTCTACCAAAACGCGCTGCGTGCGTACGTCCTTATTGCGAACAATATCCCTGATGGCATCCTGGCGCCCATTGCGTTTTTTGGCCATACAAAACCTCACTCCAAAAGATAGTGGAGACAATCACTTAGTGATTGAATAGTTTAGCGCTATTTGAAGGTTTTAGTGAATAAGAACGCATTTCGAAACAATTCCATGCAATTTATTTCGAAAACCACGCTACTAGACAGTCCTGACGCCCGAACGATTGAAAAAGGCCGCCAGATGCGTATACAACGCACACCGCATGGGCTTGGCACTAGCTATCGAACCAAAGAGCAGACCTAAGCCCCGATGATTGCCTTTAAGAGCCGCAACCATCTGACGGGTACGCTGCGCTTCGAGCATATCATGTAAACGGGCCGAACGCTCTATTGAAGACACCCCATGGGGGCTCAGACACAAATTTTCGATGCAGGCAACCAGGCCGGCGTAGTAATACCGCTGGCAGACCAGCTTCAACTGATCGCCACCGCCCGCGACGGCAAGCGAGTCGGCAAGCCTGTCGAGCGCCCCGATATCATCAGAAAGCCTGGCAAACATTGTGGGGTCAAACGTCTCTGTAATCGACGGCGCCACTGCATGAAAACGGGCATGGCCACATCCCGAAACGCGCTTCGCCTGCGAAAGCGCGAGCGTCAAAAAAGACACCGTGCGAAACGCATCGCCATGCGCAAGGCACGCCTCAAAGAGGGCGCGATCATACAGCACGCCAGAGGTCTGTCGGATTAAACCACAGGAAACCAATTGGGTCAGGCAAGCCGCCCGGTCCTCATCTTCAGAAACGGATGTCGCGTCCAAAACTCGGGAATGACGATCGCGGTGAACATCGTAGCGGTCGAGCGAAACAGAGGGGAACACGATGTCAGCCGAAGCGTCGCAGGAGCTATCGACCATCTGCGAAAGGGACTGCGGTGCAAACCACTCATTGGCATTCATCGCAATGATCTGGGAGCCGCGCGAAGCCGCAAAGCCGGCACGCAGGCAGGCGCCAGGCGCTGGGTCCTCAACATCAATCAAATCAATATGGATGTCCCTGTCGGCGGCAACTTCGAGCGAATGGTGCACACCAGCTACCACGCCGCGGCAAACGACGACAATTTGCAAATCGTAGAGGTCTTGGTTCTGGATGCTCTCGAGAGCGCGCATCGTATAACTGGGCGAACCCTCAACAATCAGGATCACCGAAAGTCGCGGATGCGAACCACGTCGAACCAAGTTTTCCGTCCTCTCGACAGCTAGTAACAAACTGTCGTTCATGGTACACCCCGTCAATTAATGCGGGCGGTCGCCCGCCGCGATGCACGTCAAGAACAGATGTTGCACACGCCCCGCCCACTGGCGCCGCACACAAAGATCACCGTCAGACAGCCACTTCCCTAATCGAGCACCACAAGCTCGGTGGGGTCGTAGTCCACACCCATAAAAGTAAGACCGCATGCGGGCGCCGTAGGACCAGCAGCGGAGCGATCGCAGGCATCAATTACCTCGCGCATCCACTCGGGATCGCGGCGATGCATGCCGATCTCGACAAGGGTGCCCACAATGGTTCGCACCATCGAATGTAAAAACGCATTGCCCTCGATGGTAAACGTGAGGATGTCCTCGCCAAAGGCGACCTCATGACCAAACTCGGCGCGCATTACACAACGGTGCGTAGGCTTTCCCACGGCAGAGGCGACCTTGCAAAAGCTCTTAAAGTCCTGCTCGCCCAAAAGCGCAGGGCAGGCGGCCGCCATCGCATCGACGTCGAGGGGATAGCGATGCCACCACACAGCACCGCGAGACAGCACGGGCCGCGCATCACGGTCGGCAATGCGATAGGTGTAAGTGCGAGAACGTGCGTCAAAACGTGCAGAAAAGCCTTTACGGGCCTTGTAGACCTCGTTTATGGCGATATCTTTGCCCAGGAGGGCATCCATAGCCCTCAGCCACCTACGGCGCGTATACGCAAGCTCAGCGTCCGTTACGGGCACGCTGATGTATTGGGCCACCGCATGAACGCCGGCATCGGTACGCCCCGCGCACGTCAGATCGATTGGGCGGCGCAGCAACGTCTCGATTGCACGGCGTAGCTCACCCGCAACCGTCGTCTGGCCCGGCTGCTCGGCAAATCCGCTATAGGAGGAGCCATCGTAGGCCACACGAAATACAAGGGTGGCGTCGAGCTCGGGGGTCGAATTGAAATCTGACGGCGCAGTCATGGGCGCTCCCTACAAACAAGCAACGGTATTGCGACAAAAAAAGAGGGGTACGCGAACGTACCCCTCGAATATAGCCTATGCAGACGGAATGTCTACTCAGCGGTCTCCTCAGCAGGAGCCTCCTCGACAGCCTCGACCTTCTTGGGAGCAGCGGCCTTCTTGGGGGCCGGAGCAGCCTTCTTGGCCTTAGGCGTGCAAGGCTCGGTGACGAGCTCCATGATAACGATAGGAGCGTTATCGCCCTTACGGTTACCAAGCTTCATGATGCGGGTGTAACCGCCGTTGCGGTCCTGCCACATGCCCTGAGCAGCCTTTTCGAAGATCTCGGCAACGAGCTGCTTATCGCCGAGCTTGGCGATAGCCAGACGACGAGAGTGCAGGTCGCCCTTCTTGGCCCAGGTGATGATCGGGTCGACGACCGAACGCAGCGCCTTAGCGCGGGTCTCGGTGGTCTTGATGCGGTCGTTCTCGAAGAGGGCCTTAGCAAGGCTCTTCTTCATGGCCTTGGTGTGGCTCGCATCGGTGCCGAGCTTCAGGCCCTTCTTAACGTTGTGACGCATGGTCTAGTTTCTCCTCAAATATGCGAAGCATTAAGCCTTCAGGCTCAGGCCCATGGACTCAAGCTTGTCCTTCACTTCCTCGATCGACTTAACACCGAAGTTACGGATGTTGAGCAGATCGTTCTCCGAGAACTCAACGAGCTGACGGACCGAGTGAATGCTGGCGCGCTTAAGGCAGTTGTAGGAACGGACGGAAAGGTCCAGATCCTCGATCTGCTTGTCCAGCTCAGCGTTGTCGTTGGTGACCTCGGGAGCGAAGATCGAAGCCTCCTCCTCGACCTCGGGGGTCTCGGCAAGGTTCATAAAGGCGGCCATATGCTGGTTGATGATATTGGCAGCCTGGACCACGGCGTCGCGCGGGGCGATGGAACCGTTGGTCTCGATCTCGAGGACAAGGCGGTCGTAGTCGGTGTGCTGACCGACACGGCAAGCCTCAACGAGCTTGGCGCAACGGGAAACCGGCGAGTACAGCGAGTCGACGTGGATCACACCGATGGGATCGTTGTCGCGCTTGTTGGCCTCGCCAGAAACATAGCCGCGGCCATAGCCGATGCGCATGCTCATGGTGAGATGGCCACCCTCGGTGAGCGTAGCAATGTGCTGCTCGGGGTTGACCAGCTCAAACTCGGACGGAATAAAGAAGTCCGCACCGGTGACCTCGCAGGGGCCGTCAACCGAGATGGTGGCGGTCGCCTCGTCGGTCGTGCCGAGAGCCCTGAAGACAAGACCCTTGACATTCAGGACGATGTCGGTGACATCCTCGACCATGTTAGGGATGGTCATGAACTCGTGCTGCGCACCATCGATCTGAATGGCCTCGACGGCGGCACCCTCGAGCGAGGACAGAAGAACACGACGAAGCGAGTTACCCAGCGTATCGCCGTAGCCACGCTCGAGCGGCTCGACGGAGACACGAGCAGAGGTCTCGTTGATCTCTTCGACCTGAACCTGAGGCCTAATGAATTCTGACATGTATTACCTCCAGCCTCAGCAGCCCGGATGGACTACTTAGAGTAGAGCTCGACGATGAGCTGCTCGTTGATATCACCGCTGATCTGCTCACGCGTCGGCAGAGCGAGCACGTTACCAGACAGCTTCTCGATATCGACCTCGAGCCAGCCAGGGACCTCAAAGCGCTCGGAGGAAATCAGGGCCTCCTTGATGGGGAGGAGGTCACGGAACTTCTCGCCGACAGCGACGACGTCGCCGGCCTTGACGCGGTAGGACGGGATGTCCACGCGCTTGCCGTTCACGGTGAAGTGACCGTGACGGACGGACTGACGAGCCTCTTTGCGGGTGCGGGCAAAGCCAAGACGGAATACGACGTTGTCGAGGCGAGACTCAAGGATGATCATGAGGTTCTCACCGGTGACGCCGTTCATCTTACGGGCCTTGTTGAAGTAGCCGTGGAACTGCTTCTCCAGAACGCCATAGATGAACTTGACCTTCTGCTTCTCACGCAGCTGCATGCCGTACTCAGATTCCTTGCGACGGCGCTTGGGCTGACGGATAGATTCCTTCTTGCTGCTGTAACCGAGCTCAGCGGGATCGATCCCGAGCTGACGGCAGCGCTTAAGAACAGGAGTCCTGTCGATTGCCATATTGATACGATCCTTTCAGTTACACGCGGCGACGCTTCTTGGGGCGGCAGCCGTTGTGCGGAATGGGGGTCTTGTCCTGGATGCTCGAGACCTCGAGGCCAGCAGCCTGGAGGGAGCGGATGGCGGTCTCACGACCGGAGCCGGGGCCCTTGACGAAGACGGAAACCTTCTTCATGCCGTGCTCCATGGCCTGCTTGGCAGCAGCCTCGGCAGCCATCTGGGCAGCGAACGGCGTGGACTTACGGGAGCCCTTGAAGCCCACCTGGCCAGCCGACTTCCAGGAAATGACGTTGCCCTGGGGATCGGTGATCGAAACGATCGTGTTGTTGAACGTAGAACGAATGTGAGCCTGGCCCACGGAAATGTTCTTACGGTCCGCGCGCTTCAGACGGGCAGCGCGAACGTTCTTCTTAGCAGTAGCCATCTATCTAGCGCTCCTTATTTCTTCTTCTTAGCACCGATCTGACGCTTCGGGCCCTTGCGGGTACGAGCGTTAGTGTGAGTGCGCTGGCCGCGGACCGGGAGGCCCTTGCGGTGACGAAGGCCGCGGTTGCAGCCGATGTCCATGAGGCGCTTGACGTTCTGGTTGCGCTCACGGCGGAGGTCGCCCTCAACCATGATCTGATTCTTATCGATATAATCGCGGATGGCGTTAACCTCATCCTCGGTGAGGTCCTTAACGCGCGTATCCACGTTAACGTTGCACTCGACGCAAATCTTCGTCGCAGTGGTGCGGCCGATGCCGTAAATGTAGGTCAGACCGATCTCAACGCGCTTCTCACGCGGGAGGTCGACACCATTAATACGGGCCAACGTAGTCTCCTCTCTTAACCCTGACGCTGCTTATGACGGGGGTTCTCGCAAATGACGAGGACCTTGCCGTGGCGCCTAATGATTTTGCACTTATCGCACATCTTCTTGACCGAAGGACGTACCTTCATCGTTCTTCCTTTCGGTAGCGCTCAAACTACTTCCCTACTATCTACTCGCCCAGCCGCAGGCGTTTAAAACTATGGCTGGTCTTCACACGCAAACCGACCGTAGGTTGAGCTAAGCCTGCAGTCGGAAAAGAGCGTGTATGCGTGTCGCTATTTATAGCGATAGGTGATGCGACCGCGGGTCAGGTCGTACGGGGAAAGCTCCACGACAACCCTGTCACCGGGGAGAATGCGGATGTAATTCATTCGAATCTTGCCAGAAATGTTGCACAGAACCGAATGACCGTTCTCGAGCTCGACCTTAAACATGGCGTTGGGCAGCGGTTCCTTTACCGTACCCTCGAGCTCAATTGCGTCTTCCTTCTTCACAAGCAATCATCTTTCTCTAGAAAACGACAGCGATTGAGTATTCTACAATACGCATGCACGTATCGTAATATCTTCGTAATGGCTCCACATCTAAGTGGAACTTGTTACATTTGAAATGTAAATGCCGACGAATTTGAACGCGGCCTCTACATCTCGCCGCCTTGCAAGGAGCACCAAGCACCTTGGGCATCCGTGGTAAGAATCACCGGGCCGTCATTGGTAATGGCGACGGTGTTCTCGTAGTGCGCGGCGGGCAGGTGGTCGTTGGTCGTAACGATCCAACCATCGGAGCCCGTGCTCACATGATTGGAACCCATCGTAACCATCGGCTCGATAGCGATGACCATACCAGCCTGAAGGCGAACGCCTCTCCCCTTCTTTCCATAATTTGGAACGTTGGGGTCCTCGTGCATCACACGACCGATACCATGCCCCACGTAATCGCGAAGCACGCCGTAACCGTGAGACTCGGCGAGGGACTGAACAGCATACCCGACGTCCCCGATATGGTTACCGGGAACAGCCTGCTCGATGGCAGCCTTTAGGCAATCGCGCGTAACCTCGCACAGGGCCTTGGCCTCGGGCGTGGGGGTGCCGACGAAAAACGTCCAAGCGTTATCGCCGACCCAACCCTCGAGAACGGCTCCCGTATCGATGGAGATGATATCGCCATCGCGCAGGATCATATCGGGGTTGGGAATACCGTGGACCACGGCATCGTTGATTGATGCGCAAATGGTTCCGGGGAACCCGCCGTAACCCTTAAAGGCCGGGGTGCCGCCATGCATGCGGATAATCTGCTCGGCAAGCTGATCGAGTTCGAAGGTCGACACACCGGGGCGAACCATGGCCCCAACGTGGCGGAGCGCCATCTTAGATAGCGCTCCTGCCTTCTTCATCTGCTCGATTTGCGTTGCAGACTTAATCTTGATCATAGACCGAGAGCCTCTTTGACATCCCCGTACACGGTCTCGCGAGCCTGGTCACCGTTGACCGACTTGAGCAGACCCTGGCCACGATAGTAGTCGACGAGCGGGCTCGTGGACTTCTCGTAGACGTCGAGACGGTTCTTGATGGTCTCGGGCTTGTCGTCGTCGCGCTGATACATCTCGCCGCCGCACTTGGGGCAGGTGGCATCGGCAGCCGTGCCGGTGTAACCGCAGGCGCGGCAGGTACGACGCGAAGACAGACGATCGATGATGACCTCGGGGGCCACATCGACCAGAAGGGCGCAGTCGATCTCGCGACCCATAGCGGAGAGCTCGGAATCGAGCGTCACGGCCTGGGCGGTGTTGCGCGGGAAGCCATCGAGGATGAAGCCCTGCTGGGCGTCATCGGCGGCAAGGCGCTCCTTGACAAGGTCGATCACGAGCTGGTCGGGAACGAGCTCGCCAGCGTCCATGTACTTCTTAGCCTGAATACCAAGCTCGGTGCCACCCTTGACGGCAGCACGCAGCAGGTCGCCCGTGGAAATGTGAGCGACGCCAAACTCGGCGACGAGCTCCTGTGCGACGGTGCCCTTACCGGCACCCGGAGCTCCGAGCAATACGAGGTTCATGAGCAATCCTCCTCTAGCCTATTTAAAGAATCCATCGTAATCATACATCTTGATCTGGCCTTCGAGCTTATCGACCGTGTCGAGCACGACGCCGACCATGATGAGGATGGACGTGCCGCCAAACGCCTGGATCAGATGGTTACCCGTGAAGGAGAAGATGATCGAAGGCACGATGGCGATGAGCGCCAAAAAGACAGCGCTGGGAAGCGTGATCTTGTTGAGCGCGTTCTTGATGTAGGCCGCGGTAGCCCTACCCGGACGGACGCCCGGAATAAAGCCGCCCTGCTTCTTAAGGTTGTCGGCCGTGTCATCGGGGTTGAACACCATGGAGGTGTAGAAGTACGCGAAGAACACGATGAGGACAACGTTAAGCACCCAGTTGAGCCAACCGGTCGAAAGCGCAGAGGCAACTGCCTGGATCCAGCCGATGCCGGGGAAGAACACGGCAATCTGGGCCGGGAAGTACAGCAGCGCCGAAGCGAAGATGATCGGCACGACACCCGCGGTGTTGACCTTGATGGGCAGGTAGGTGGTCTGGCCACCCATCATGCGACGGCCCACGACGCGCTTAGCGTAGGAGACCGGAATGCGGCGCTGGCCGCGCTCAAGGAAAACAATCAGCGGGATAACCAGCAAGATGATGGCGCAGATGATCACCATGGTGATGATGCCACCGGCATTGCCCTCGGTGCTGGAGAAGATCGCCTGCGGCAGGCCGGCCATGATGTTCGCGAAGATGATCAGCGACATGCCATTGCCGATACCGCGCTGGGTGATGAGCTCACCAATCCACATGATCAGCATGGCGCCCGCGGTGAGCGTGCCGACGATCATGAGGTCGAAGATGATCTCGGGAGCGCCGGCGCCAGTAAAGCTGATGCCGAAGCTCTTAAAGAGGAAGAGGTAACCCACGGAGTTGAGGATTGCCAGAGCCAGGGTGAGGTAACGCGAATACTGCGTAATCTTGGTCTGACCGACCTCGCCCTCGCGGGCAAGCTCATGCAGGGAAGGCACAACGGCCTGGAGCATCTGGAGGATGATCGAGCTGGTGATGTAAGGCATGATGCCCAGGGAGAACACCGAAACATAGCTCAACGCGCCACCAGAGAAAAGATTCAGGAGGGCCATAGCACCTGCGGCGACCGAATTGTTATCGGTCGAGAAAAGGCCCAGCATCCCCTGGAAGGGAATGCCGGGCACAGGAACGTGCGCACCAATGCGGTACACGACGAGCATAGCTATGGTAAAAAGAATCTTTTCGCGCAATTCTTTGATGCGGAAAGCATTCTTAAGACCATTTAGCACGGCAGCTCGACCTTTCCGCCGGCGGCCTCGATCTTGGCCTGCGCAGAAGCGCTGACCTTGTCGACCTTGACCGTGAACTTCTTGGTGAGCTCACCATTGCCGAGCACCTTGACGGGCTCGAACTCGCTCTTGGTGATGCGAGCGGCCTTAAGAGCGGCACCGTCGATCACAGCGCCGTCCTCGAACTTGCGCTCGAGACGCTCAACGTTAACGGCGGTGTACTCGATACGACGGGGGTTGCGGAAGCCCGGAAGCTTGGGCAGGCGCATAGCCAGCGGAGTCTGGCCACCCTCGAAGCCGGCACCCTTGGTGCCGCCAGAGCGGGAACCCTGACCCTTCTGACCGCGGCCAGAAGTGGTGCCGTGACCCGAAGAATTGCCACGGCCGACGCGCTTGCGGTTCTTGGTGGAACCGGGCGCGGGAGTAAGATCGTGAAGCTGCATTTGCTACTCCTCTACAATCTCGACAAGGTGCTTGACCTTGAAGATCATGCCGCGGACGGACTCGTTGTCAGCAATCTCGCGAACCTCGCGGATCCTGTGGAGACCGAGGGCACGGACAGTACGGACCTGGTCCTGCTTGCAACCGTTGGTGCTGCGGACCTGCTTGATCTTGATGGTGTCAGCCATGCTTAGTTCTCCTTACCGACGAACATCTCGGAGACCGTCAGGCCACGACGAGCCGCGACGTCCTCAGGGCTGGAGAGCTCCTTGAGGCCCTCGACGGCAGCCTTGATGATGTTGAGGCCGTTGTCGGTACCGAGGGACTTGGACAGGACGTTCTTGATGCCAGCAAGCTCGAAGAGGGGACGCACGGCGCCGCCGGCGATAACGCCGGTACCCTCGACAGCGGGCTTGATGATGATGCGGCCGGCACCAAAGTGGCCGAGAACCTCGTGCGGGATGGTGCCCTGCTCGGTCACCGGCACGTGGAACATGTTCTTCTTGGCATCGAGAGACGCCTTGGAGATGGCCATGGGCACCTCAGCGGACTTGCCCATGCCAACGCCGACGTTGCCCTTGCCGTCGCCAACGACGACGAGAGCGACGAGGCTCATGCGACGACCACCCTTGACGGTCTTCGACACGCGGTTGATGTAAACGACGCGCTCCTCGAACTCGGAGGCCTCGCGCTGCTGCTTCTGATTACGAGCCATGTGCTACATACCTCCTAGAACTCGAGACCGGCGGCACGAGCACCGTCGGCGAGGGCCTTGACGCGGCCATGGTAGATACGGCCACCACGATCGAAAGCGACCTTGGTGATGCCGGCCTCGATGGCACGCTTGCCAACGAGCTGACCGACCTTCTCCGCAGCCTCCTTGTTCGAGGTGTGGGTGCCCTTGAACTCGGCCTCGAGGGTCGAGGCGGAGACGAGCGTCAGGCTGGAGCCCTTGCTGTCGTCGATGATCTGGGCATAGATGTTGGCGTTAGTACGGGTCACGCGAAGACGCGGACGCTCGGCGGTACCCGAGACCTTGCCGCGAACACGACGCTGACGACGCTTGAGGCCTTCCAGCTTCGCCTTATGCTTGTTCATACGTAAACTCCTAAAAAGGTTGATCTTGCCAGCACCTAACGGGGTGCTGGTCTTATGCGAGTGAGTCGGTTACGACTACTTGGCGGCCTTACCCAGCTTGCGGCGGATGTGCTCGCCAACATAGTGGATACCCTTGCCCTTGTAAGGCTCGGGAGGACGATGGCCGCGGATCTCAGCGGCGATCTGACCGACCTGCTGCTTGTTGATACCCTTGACGTTCACGTGGGTGTTGTCGGGAACCTCGAAGGTGATGCCCTCGGGAGCCTCGACGATCACGGGGTGCGAGAAGCCCAGGGAGAACTCGAGGTTCTTGCCCTTCTGCTGCACGCGGTAACCGACGCCGGCGAGCTCGAGCTTCTTCTCGAAGCCCTCGGAAACGCCAACAACCATGTTGTGGATGAGGGCGCGGGTGAGGCCGTGGCGGGCACGGGTCTCACGCTCGTCGTCGGGACGGGAAACGGTGAGGACGTTGTCCTCGACGTTGATAGCGAGCTTCTCAAAGACATCGAGCTCGAGCTGGCCCTTGGGGCCCTTGACGACAACGTTGTTGCCGTTGACTGCCACTTCGACTCCGGCGGGAATCTGGACAGGCTTATTACCGATACGAGACACGGTGATCTCCTTTCCTTCTACCTACCGACCGAATTACCAGACGTAAGCGATGATCTCGCCGCCGACGTTGTGCTTGCGAGCATCGCGGTCGGTCATAACGCCATGGCTGGTGGAAATAATGGCGGTACCAAGGCCACCGCGGACGCGGGGCATGTCGGCAACGCCGGTGTACTTACGCAGGCCCGGCTTGGAAATGCGGCGGATGCCGTTGATGACCTTAGCCTTCTTGGGACCATACTTAAGCGTGATGTGCAGAGTCTTCTGGGGAACGGTGTCCTCGACATCGTAGCCCTCGATGTAGCCCTCCTCGTGCAGAACACGAGCGATCTCGACGAGCTTCTTGCTGCTCGGCATGGAGACCGTGGCCTTGTTCACAGAGTTAGCGTTACGGATGCGCGTAAGCATATCTGCGATCGGGTCTGTAAGGTTCATACAGATTCTCCTTCGTTCTTGATGAACACGTGCTCTTGGTTCTTCGCCGCCCTTAACGGCAAAGCCTATTTAGCGCGTTTTCCCTGTTCCAAACGGATGCTTGAAACGCTGGTAGTGACTTACCAGCTGGCCTTCTTAACGCCGGGAAGCTCGCCCTTGAGTGCAAGCTCACGGAAGCAGACACGGCACAGGCCGAACTTGCGGTACACAGAGTGCGGACGGCCGCAGCGCTGGCAGCGCGTGTACTCACGAGTAGAGAACTTCTGCTTGCGATTGCACTTGACGATCATCGATGTCTTAGCCACTTATATCCTCCTCACATAGAGTATTGTTCGCCCCAAGCGCCGCCCCCTTGTGGGAACGGCGCTTATAGGGCAGGTGAACCTATTTCTTGAACGGGAAACCGAAGGCGTCCAGAAGGGCCTTGGCCTCCTCATCGGTGTTGGCGGTGGTCACGAAAGTGATGTCCATACCACGCTGGTGATCGACGGAGTCGAAGTCGATCTCGGGGAAGATGAGCTGCTCGGTGACGCCCATGGAGAAGTTACCACGGCCGTCGAAGCTCTTGGCGGAGATGCCGCGGAAGTCGCGGATACGGGGGATCGCGACGGAGGTCAGACGATCGAAGAACTCCCACATACGGTCGCCACGCAGGGTAACCTTGCAGCCGATCGGCATACCAGCGCGCAGGCGGAAGGTAGCGATGGACTTGCGGGCACGGGTGATCATCGGCTGCTGGCCGGTGATGGCGCGCAGGTCGCGCACGGCACCGTCGATGGCCTTGGAATCGGTAGCGGCCTCGCCGACACCCATGTTCACGACGATCTTCTCAAACTTGGGGATCATCATGACGTTCTCGTACTGGAACTTGTCCTGAAGCTGCTGCTTGACCTCGTTGTTGTACTTGGTCTTCAGACGCGGCACATACTTCTCTTCTGCCATTGTTCACTCCTTCTTGGGGTTTTAAGCACGGGGCGTGGCCACGGTGGGTTGTCCTCGTGCCTCCTGACTGCATCCGCGCCGCTCATGGCATTTTGCGGTTTGGACTCGACGCAGCAGGAGCCGACAAAACAATCGGTACTATACGCGCATTGGGTGCGTATTTCCAGATAAACCTCGTCTGCCTGCACAACTCCACAACTCCCCCGCACAAATGGGTCCCAAAAAGCAGTTGCGGTGAAATAGGGACTGTTTGGCGGCCTAACAGGCTTAAACAGTCCGTATTTCACCGCAATTTAATTGGTGGGGATGCGACTAGCGCTTGCGGGGGACGAGTTTGGTGCGGCGCAGGTGGATCATCTCGGCGGCGATGGAGATGGCGATCTCCTCGGGGTCCTCGGCCTGAATGGCAACGCCGATCGGCAGGTGCAGCTCGTCAATCTGCTCCTGCGTAAAGCCCTCCTGCTCCAGGCGGGCGCGCACAAAGGCCGTCTTGCGACGCGAGCCCAGACAGCCCAGGTAGGCGGGTTTGGCGCGCATGGCCTGAATCACCACATCGATATCGGACTTATGGCCTGCTGTGGCCACGACCACCAAGTCGCGCGGACCGATGGGACACAGCTCGCTCAGGTTCTTGTAATCGACCAGGCGACGATCGTAGACACCGGGCACCCATTCGGGCGTCAGCGTGCCGGGGCGGTCATCGCACGCCACAACGGCAAAGCCCGCCGCCGTGAGCACGCGCGCCGTCGCGGCGCCCACGTGTCCGCAGCCAAAGATGTAGGTCAGGCCCTCGGGGCAGAGCGTCTCGATGTGCGCCGGGGGAATCTCGGAGGCGGCGTTGGTGTAGGTGACCTTACTCCCCTCCTCCACCAGCGAAAGCTCGGGGCAGCCGGCAATGGTATGGCGCGATGCCCCGCCATGGTACTCGGCCACATCGCCCTCGAGGGCCTGAATGACAAACGGTTCAAAGTCGATGACGAAGTCGCCAATGCGTCGATACGCCAAGACGTCGGCAACCGACTGGAACAACGGCACCTGCGATACATCCAGGTGCAGGTAGCACAGGCAGATGGCTCCGCCGCAGATCATGCCGGTATCGGAGTTCTCGCCGCCCATGGTGTAGCGGACCAGACGCGACTGACCCGCGCTCAGGAGCTCGCGCGCCTCGTCCAGCGCAAAGAGCTCAATCTTGCCGCCGCCGATGGTGCCCGCCTGGCTGCCATCGGCAAAGACGGCCATCCATGCGCCCACACCGCGCGGTGACGACCCTGCCGTGCCGGCAACTACCACCAACTCGCACGTCTTACCGGCCTTCAGAGCGCCAAGCGCAGCATTCACCACATCGAGCTTTTCCATTGCAATTTCCTATCCCTGGAATACACCGGTGAGCATAGCGAGTGCCTCGAGCACGCCGCCGCCGACCGACGTCGCCTTGTCCGAAATGTAGTTGATATAGCTGGCATCGCCGCGCGGATCGACATCGGCGCATTTAAAGCCCTCAGTCACCTGCACGCCGTTCGCCAAAAGCCCGCGCAGACAGCCATCGATCTGCGTGCACATGGGCGTATCGCCCGCATAGCCAATCACGTCTCCGGCGCTCACGATGTCGCCGATTGCGTGGTCGGACCGAAACACGCCGGCGGCGGGGCTGTGGATAACGCGCTCTTTACCATAGCCGGCGATAATGCCTGGCACGCCCGTGTTGGGCTGGGGCGAACCTTGGGTAATGACACGGCCGAGAAAATGCCCGCGCATGGTCTCGACCACGGCATCGCAGTCAACCGGCGCGGTAAAGCCCGGCCCCACGGCGATGACGGCAGGCGCCATGTCGCGCGTGGTACCCAAGTTGCGCTTAGCCAAAATCGCGTCGACCACAGCCGCGGGTTTCAACTCACCGAGCATCTTGGCCTGGGGGTCCACCACAACGGCGACGTCTCCGGCCTCGGTAATCGCAAGCGCCTCAGCCGGCGTCTGCGCCAAGCGAGCGCGAATGCCTTCGACCTCGACCTCGCCCAGGCGAATGGCCTCGCAAAAACTGATTGTGCGGCGGATGCACGTGGGAACCGCAATATCGGCCATAACGACCGACACGCCGGCGCGCACCAAGCGAGCGGCGACGCCCGTGGCGATATCGCCGGCACCGCGAACATAAACGAGCATTCCCGGGGCACCTCCCTGTGCTACGGTTTGAGCAGAGCAAAAGCGGTTCGACCGCTACTCTGATGATTATTTATTATCACAGTATTATACGGCGGTGAACAGATGGAAACGACGAGCGGAAACCTTGCCTCCGCGCTCAAGATCGAGCCGGGCATTACCGCAATTATCGGCAGTGGCGGCAAGTCGACATTGCTGAAAACGCTGGGTCTCGAGCTCATGCGCGCCGGCGGCAGGGTACTTCTCTGTACCACCACGCACATGTTTCCCGTCGCCGGCGTGCCATGGGACGGGTCGAGCCGTCGCCTGGACTCCGCGCCTTGGAAGCCGGGGACCCTGCATGTTCCCGGCTGCACCTGCGAGGCATGCACGGGACTTGCCCGCGGAAGCATCTGCCAGGCAGGCGTCTTGGACCCGGAGACAGGCAAGCTCTCCGCCCCCGCCGAGCCGCTCAGCAAACTGGCGCAGCGCTTTGACTATGTGTTGGCCGAGGCAGATGGCAGCAAGCGACTCCCGCTCAAGGCGCATGCCGCCTGGGAGCCGGTAATTCCCGCCGCCACGGCAAACGTTGTCTGGGTCGTCGGCGCTTCGGGGCTGGGCAAGCCCGTCGCCGAGGTTGCCCACCGCCCCGAGCTCTTCTGCGAGCGCTGCGGCTGCGAGCCCACCGACGCTGCCACCCCAGAGCGCGTCGCCATGGTGCTCAATGCCGAGCTGCGAATGCTGAACCTCAACAATGCCCGCATCATGCTCAACCAAGTCGACACGCTCAGCGACCCCACGATGGCAGATCGCTTCGAGG
>CABQZS010000125.1 GCA_902468695.1 uncultured Collinsella sp. | reverse complement strand
GCTCACAGGAATCGCAGCGTGCGAGGCTGCCTCCTTGGCCTTTTGTTCCATAAGCCGGTTTCCTCCCAACTTTAATGTTCGAAGGAATTATAGGTAATCGGCCCATGTTTGAATGGCACTGTTTTCCCAGCTAAATAAACATTTATACGGCCTTTAGGCCACCGCGGCGATATGGAATGTGACAAAGGGGCTGTCCCTTTGTCACATCTGTCATTTTCCGAGCCAGTTTTTGAACCACCACTCCATGGAGCGGCTCATCTCGGCCATAAAGGGACTGGTGTGCTTGCGGGTATAGATGTCCACGACGCGCTCCCCCACCTCGCGGGCATGCGGACGGAACATCGCGTCCATCTCGGCCACCTGCGCGTCCATGGTCGCGGCATCCGCACGGCAGTAGCGCTCCTCGTGCACCAGGTTCACCACGGGGTGCGCAATCGCCGGACGCTCTTTGCGAGGCGTGCCGATGATGAGCATCGATAGCGGCATGGTATAGGGCGGCAGATCGAGCAGCTCGGCGACTTCCTCGGCATTCTCGACGATATCACCGATGTAGCAGCTCCCCAGCCCCAGGGCCTCGGCGGCAACCACGGCGTTTTGTGCGGCGATCACGGCGTCCTGGGCCGCGATGGCAAAGTCGCCCAAACCCGGCGCGCGGCGGGGCGCCTTGCCCGTGCGCTCGACAAACTCGGGCTCAAAGCAGCCCACGTGCTCAAACAGATCGATCCACTTGGCATAATCGACCACAAATATAAGTGCCCAGGGCGCCTTGGCGATCATGGGCTGGTGGTCGCACAGGTCGGCCAGACGGTCCAGCGTAGCCTGCTCGCGAATACTTACGATGGAATACATCATCATGGCGCCCGCCGACGGTGCGCGACTCGCCGCATGCAAGATCGCCGCCCGCTGCTCGTCGGTCACCGCTACGGGGCGGTCGTCGTCATCACGCGCGAAGGCACGCGTAGACGAGCGATGCTCCAAGATGTCCAGTACCGCGTTGCCCGTAGTCTCGACCGGATAGCCGTACGTATCCGCGACTGCAGCTCCGTCGCAGTACTCGGCGCCCGTCATACAAACCTGCTCACCCATAGCTCTATCCTCGTCAATTCTTTAAGAAGCCTTTACGTTTCCGTGTAATTCCCGTCCATTATCGCGCAGGTCGCCACTACATTGCGCCGTACCGCTACACATGCGCGTTAATATGGCTGATTGTTGTGCGCAGCCCGCAAATGCAGCGCATATTTAGGTAACAATCGGGTAAACCCCCGCTTTCGTAGGTTTTAGTTTGTGAGGAGTCTCAGCATGTTCGCTGCCGCCATCTCGCTCGTCGGTCTTGCGGCGACCGTCTACCTTGTCTTGCGCGAGGCCAAGGCCATTCGCGCTCAGTCGGGCACCGTCACCAAGGGCGCCTTCACCTGGAGCGTCGCCTTTGGCCTGTTCCAGCTCTTTTTGACCGTCTGGGGCGCTATTGGTCTCGTCGCGCAAAACGAGCCGCTCGCCTTTGTGATGCTCATCCTGACCAATGCCATCCTCACCGGCTGCGCTTGGGCCAGCATCGCCCGCGACCGCATCGCCCCGCGCGTCTTTGCGTTCGCCAAGCCCGACGCCCCCGCCCCCACCG
>CABQZS010000124.1 GCA_902468695.1 uncultured Collinsella sp. | reverse complement strand
CGGTGGTGGCGGAGCGCCGCGAGCGCTATCGGGCTGCCGGCATTGCGACCGACGAGGTTGAGCTTGCGAACGGTGTTGCTGGCGAGCAAGAGTACGTGGATGCTGCCGTGGGCGGCTACAACCGTGCGGTGCGTCGGCTGTACGGCCCTGGCACGCCGTGGGGCGAGGTCGCCGAGTGGCAGACGGCCACGATGGAGGAACTCGAACGTCAGCAGCGCATCAACGAGACGGCGAAGCATCGCGTGGTGGGACTCGTTATCGAGACCCGCCCCGATGCCGTGACGCCGCAGGCGCTTACGCTCATTCGCCGCATGGGCTGCACCAAGATCCAGATGGGCATCCAGAGCCTTGACCAGCATCTGCTCGACATTAACGAGCGTCGCATTACGGTCGCTCAGATTGAGCGTGCGTTTTCGCTTGCGCGCCTGTTTGGCTTTAAGATCCACGCGCATTTTATGCTCAACTTGCTGGGCGCCACGCCCGAGGGGGACAAGCGCGACTACGAGCGTTTTATGACCGAAGGGGCTTTTATGCCCGACGAAGTCAAGATCTACCCGTGCGCGCTCATCGAGGGTTCGCGTCTGGTGGGCTGTTACGAGCGCGACGAGTGGCGCCCCTATACCGAGGAAGAGCTGCTCGATGTGTTGGCCGATGACATCGTGGTGACGCCGGCGTTCTGCCGCATCAGTCGCATGATCCGCGACTTTAGTTCTGACGACATTATGGTGGGCAACAAGAAACCTAACCTGCGTCAGCTCGTTGAGAACCGCCTGGCTGCTCGGGGCGACGGTGCGACGGTGCGTGAGATTCGCTATCGCGAGATCAGCACGGCGGGTGCCGACTTGGATGAGCTATCTCTTGATGAGGAAGTGGCGTACGAGACGCCGGTGACTTACGAGCGCTTTTTGCAGTGGGTGACGCCGCAGGGCAAGATCGCGGGCTTTTTGCGCCTGTCTCTGCCCGTTCGCGCTTTTGTTGCCGCGCATGCGGATGAGTTGCCGACGACGCCGGACGAGGCGATGATTCGCGAGGTGCACGTGTATGGCATGGCGGCGCGCGTGGGGGATCAAGGCCAGGCGGCGCAGCATCACGGGTTGGGGCGTTTGCTCGTTGAACGTGCGTGTGAGATTGCCCGGGATGCGGGCTATGCGCGTATCAACGTGATTAGCGCGATCGGTACGCGCGAGTACTATCGCCATTTGGGTTTTTATGACCACGGACTCTATCTGCAAAAGGAGCTTTAAATGAACAAGCCGAGTGTTTCTGCCGGCGTCGTTGCCGGCGTTGCTCTGGGAGCCGCAGCGCTTGGTGCGGCCGCTGTCGCTGTTCGTGCTGCCTGTCTGCAGGTTGCGCGAACCCGCAATGGGTTGGCGCGTGTGAAACGCGTGCACGATGAGGGCGGCGACGAGATTCGCGTGTTGGTGCAAGGCGGCGTCTACCAAAGCGCGAGTTACGTTGGCGAGCGCTGGGCGGAGCCGGTCTTTGCATACTATCGCGCATTTGACGATGTTTTTGAGGCCGAGGACGCAATGCGTGACGCTTATGGTCACGGTATCGACCGAATGCTTATGCTGGGTGGCGGCGGGTTTGCCTATCCCAAGTTCGCGCTGATGTCGCACGAGGGCTTGCGCATGGACGTTATCGAGTATGACGGAGAGATCACGCGCCTAGCGCGCCGCTGGTTCTACCTGGACGAGCTGGAGCGCGCAGTGGGCGACCGCTTGCGGGTGATTACCGCTGAGGCTCGCTCGTATCTGGGTGTGACGAGCGTGGGGCATCGTCGCTACGACGTGATCGTGAGCGATTGCTTTGGTGGTGCCGAGCCCGTGCGCGAGCTGGCAACCGTTGAGGCGCTGCGTCTGGCGCGGGGTAGCTTGAACTCGGGCGGCATCTACGTTGCCAATATCGTGAGCGCAAACGAGGGGAGCGACGTGACGTTCCTGCGCGACTGCGCCGCCACGGCGCTCGAGGTATTCGACCACGTTTGGGTGGTCCCATGCGGCGATGCGGAGTTCGGCGGCGAGGAGAACTACCTGCTCATCGCCAGCGACGGCGACTACGCTTTTGCCGAAGCCGTGCCCTTCGACGCTGACTTCCTCGGCACCGTCCTTCACGACAAGTAAATCTCCCCGTCCCAAAAAGACTGGTCTTAGGCGTGGTCGCGCCAGCCGAGAACGCGCTGCTTCATGCCCTTTATGTCGAGCACGCCTTCGGCAAAACCCTTGCGCACGAGCTCTTCGGGAACAAACTCGTCGTAGCGGTCAAAGTAAGGCACCTCGCCGGGATAGACGAGCTCGATGGGATCGAAGTCCTTCTCGGCCTCGGCGGCGAGCACCTCAAAGAACGTCTCTTCGTCGGCCTTCATCTTAAACTGCATAAAGTATGGACGCGACGGATCGAGCCCGCGAAGGCCAAGCTCCGCGGCACACTTAATCTTGAGCATGCGCTCGAGTGCCAAAAAGGCGTAGCTGCCCAGCCAGGGGAAGAGCACCCAGGTGTCGCCACCCAGGTTGATGAGCGGCTTAGTTCCCGCGCCCGAAATTTCGGCGGTATGACGAGCCTGCGCCAAGCGGGCCCGCGCGTTGCTCATAAGGTACGGATACGCGGCATGTTCATTGAGCGCCTTGCGCATGCGCTCGAGCACGTGTGTATTGATGTCGCCGGGGCAGTCGCCAAAGTAGGCCGGTACACGACCCTTGACCTGCGTGGCAAAGACGGTATGACGCTTCCAATCCACTTCCTCGACAATCCAGCAATGGCCTGCGATGGCGATGCGCTCACCCGGCGGTGGCGGATTGACAATCGTGCCCAGTTCGGCCGACTCGCTGCGAACGGTAAACTCCTCGTTTTCCTGGAATACAGCGTAGAACTTAAAGTTGTTAATGATGCGCTCGCCTGCGAGACCCACAATGAGCCCACCGCCCTCGGTGACCTGGATATGGTCGATCTTGATGAGGTGGCGCAGCAACACGCGATAGTCATCGGCCGAGACGCGATGGAAATAGCTGAGTGTGAGTATGCGCTGGGCAAGCTCTGCCGGCGTGAGTTCGCCGGTGCTGGCAAGCGTCGACATGGTCTGGTGGTAGAGCAGGCTGTAGGGGAGTCGATCGAGCTCGGGTGGCTCGACCCACTTTTCCTCGCGATAGAGTTGTACGAGCGCGATGCCCTGCAGGAGCTTCCACGGAATGGTCTCGGGCATCATCGTGCGCGGCTCGGGTTCCTCCTCGCGCATGACAAACCACATCTCGGGCGGAAGATCGCGGCGCCCCGTGCGGCCCATTCGCTGCAAAAAGGAGCTGACGGTAAACGGCGCATCGATCTGAAACGCACGCTCCAGACGGCCGATATCGATACCGAGTTCCAGCGTAGAGGTGGTGACGGTTGTCTGTGCCTGCTCCTCGTCGCGCATGAGTTCCTCGGCTGTCTCGCGCAGCGATGCCGAAAGATTGCCATGGTGGATCAAGAAGCGGTCGGGCTCGTGCCGGCTTTCACAGTAGCTGCGCAACATGGAGCACACGGCCTCTGCCTCCTCACGCGAGTTGGCAAAGACCAGGCACTTGCGCCCGCGGGTGTGTTCGAAGATATAGCCCATGCCGGGGTCGGCGTTGTCGGGCGCCGTGTCGGTGGGGTTGAGAAGCGCCTGCTCGGTCGCTCGTGGGATGTCGACTTCGCCCTCAGGGGCCGAGGAAGTGCGACGGTCTTTGGGAGCGGCCTTGCCCCGTGCCCGCTCACGACGTTGACGGCGCTTCTCTTGTGTGAGCTGTCCGCTGTGACGCATGTCTTGGGCGCCGGCGGGCAGTGCCGCGGATGCCGCCGCCTCGATGCGCTCGCACGCAAGCACTTCGGCCTCTTGAGGACCTGTGCTCTCGAATCCCCGCTGCTGTGCCTGGGGGCCCGAGTTGTAGAAGTGCTCCATGGAGATGCGCCACACGCGGCGCGGTTCTTCAAAGCGGGGGATAACGCAGTCACGCCCTGTTCCCTGCGAGAGAAAAGCGCCCGTGCGCTCGGGGTCGCCGATGGTGGCAGAAAGGCCGATGCGGCGGGGCTGCACGCCTGCCATGCGCGAGAGGCGCTCGATAAGGCAGAGCGTCTGCCCGCCACGGTCGCCGCGCATGAGCGAGTGGACCTCGTCGATGACCACATAGCGCAGGTCGCAAAACATACGCGGGATCGCCATGTGCTTATGGATTAAGAGCGCCTCGAGCGATTCAGGCGTAATCTGCAAGATGCCGCCCGGTTTTTTGATGAGCTTAGCCTTATGCGACTGCGAGACATCGCCATGCCAGTGCCAGACAGGGATATCGGCCTCTTCGCACAGGTCGTTGAGGCGGACGAACTGATCATTGATGAGTGCCTTGAGGGGGCCGATGTAGAGGGCGCCAACGCTCGCGGGCGGGTTCTCCCAAAACTCGGTCAGGATGGGAAAGAAGGCTGCCTCGGTTTTGCCGGAAGCCGTGGATGCCGTCAGGAGCACATTGTCCTGAGTGTTAAAGATGGCATCAGCCGCTGCAACCTGGATGGAGCGTAGACTCTCCCAATCGTGGGAGTAGATGAAGTCTTGGATAAACGGGGCGTAGCGGTCAAAGGCGTTCACGGGGCCTCCTTTCAAAAACGAATCTCTCAACGCGGTGGGCAGTGGCTTGCTGCATTACTGCCTCGACGTTTGCCCAGATAAAACCTGCCAAAATAAACCTGTCCCTTTTTGGCAGGTTAGATGGTGAATTCGGCGAAGTTACGGTCGCCGCCTGCGGTATCGGTGTCGCCTGTTGCGGCTGCCGGCGCCAGCGCGTCGCCGCCGACGCTTTGCAGCAGCTCGGCCACGTTGGCGTCGGGGTTTTGGCATAGGATGTCGAGCAGCTCGATAAAGTCACGAATGACTTCACGCGGCGTCAGATGCGTATCGGCTCCCACGCGACCGAACTCGATCTTGAGGAAGTCCACCAAGTCGCTCTCGGTGAGCGTGGGCGTCCAGCCAAAGTAGCCGGCGTGAATTTGCATGAGCTTTTCAATCAAGACCAGCAGCTCCTCGTAGGTGAGTGGCTGCAGACGGATGATGGGCGCGAGCATGTCCTTAAGGTCTTCGCGCGCAAAGCGACCCTGAGCGAGTCGGCTGCGCAGGGCCTCGTAGGAGAACACGCCGCGGCGGCGGTCTTCGATGGAGGTTGGCGTGCCGCCCATGATCATGCCCAGGTACTGCGCCTTGCCCTGAAGTGTGTCGTTGTACATGGTCAGGATTTTCTCGTAGTTGTACTGGCGCGTGATGGCGTTGGGAATCTTATACAGATTCACGAGCTCGTCGATGAGCACCAGCATGCCCTTGTAGCCGCTGCAAACCAAAAAACGCGCGATGAGCTTAACGTAGTCGTACCAGTCGTCATCGCTGATGATGGTCGAGGAGCCCAGTTCGGCGCGAGCCTCGCTCTTGGTGCGGTATTCGCCGCGGATCCATTTGGTCACGCGGCTCATGGCCTCTTCGTCGCCCTCGGATACGGCCGTGCGATAGCGGCGGAGCATGCGGGTGAAGTCAAAGCCGTGGACCATCTCCTCGAGCGGGGCCAGTTGGGTATTGACGACTGACTCGTCGACGTCGGCACACGAGGCGACCCAGCGATCCAGAATAAGGTTGAGCGCACCGCCCTCGGGGCGCGTCTTGGTCGATATGTTGCGGATGAGCTCGCGGTAGGTGGCAAGGCCCTGCCCCTGACCGCCTTGCAGGCGGCGCTCGGGCGACAGGTCGGCATCAGCGACGACGAATCCCTCGCCCATGGCGTGCGTGCGGATGGTCTGGAGCAAAAAGCTCTTGCCGGCGCCGTAACGACCGACCAGAAAGCGGAAGCTCGCGCCACCGTCGGCGATGAGACTCAAATCGGTGAGCAGGGCGCGGATCTCGACCTCGCGCCCTACGGTGATGTAGGGAAGGCCGATGCGCGGGACCACGCCGCCCTTGAGTGAGTTGAGAATGACGGCGGCGACGCGCTTGGGCACGCGGGGTGCTGCGGATGCGATATCACTCATAGTCTAGGTATCCTCTCACGTCTGCTTCGTAATCCTCGATAATTTGCGGTCCTGCCGCGCCGAATTCGATAACGGTGTCTCCCACCAGGTCAAAGAGCGCCTCGTTGATGCTGTCGACGAGCATATCTTCGCTCTGGCCCGAGTGCGCCACTGCCGATGTCGCTTGCGCTGCGTTTTGCTCGAGGAGCGCGCGAAGGAAGGTATCTTCGGCGGGAGCGAGTTTGTTTGTAGCTTCGGTGGGCGCGGGCGTTACGGGTGCGCCCACAGACACGAGGAGCGGCGCCACGACGCCAAACTCTTCGGTGGAAATGGTTGGCTCGTCGGCCTCGTCCTGCCCTGCGGCCGCCGTGACCGGCTCGACAGATGCGTCTGCCGCGGGCTCGGCTTTCGGCTGCTCGGAGTCCACCGTATCGACCTCTGCAAGCGCATCGTCCTCGCGCTCCTCATCGATCAAAAGCGCCTCACGCGTTTGTGCGGCGGCACTCCGGATATGCCCCAGCTGGCTCAGGTCGATATCGATCTTGACGGGCTGATGTGCGGCATCCCATGAAAGCCATGCCACGATCTCGTCATCGATAATCTTAGCCAGATATTTGGGGACCTTCTCTTCCTTAAGGGGATGGCCGGGATCCAGCGCCAGGCGCAGGCGTTGGTCGCAGGCGCGCATCATTTCACCGAGCTTGCTGCTCTTTTGCCTACTACCGTGGATACGCATACATTCCCAAAAGCCGTTTTGGCAACGGTAGATATGGATAGGATCCAAGCGGTATTCGCAGTCCTCGTGGCGCTCGGGCGCAAAGAATACGGCCGAGGCAAACATGGTGTAGGGCATGGCCGTCTCCTCCCCAAATAAACTCGCCACGATGCCGGTCTTTCGGTGCGTGTCATAGTAGCGCGCCATGCGGACATACACGGCGCATGCTACGTGGCGCAGATCGCGATGGTGGCTGCGATCGAGCCGCGAGTTATTTAGGTTGTACGTGGAGAGGGCGTTGATGGCGGCCATGAGTCGCTCCTCGCGCACCTCATCGGGCGGAAGGGGGAGCGTGGGCTCGGAGGTTTTGCGACGCTTAGGGGTCTGGCCGGACGGTGCCGGTGCTGGTACAAGGTCTCGTGCCGCGCGTCGCAGCTCGATAAGGGCGTTATCGAACATGACGGTTTTAGAGTCACGAAGCAGCTTGGGGTCGAGCCCGTGGAACACGGCGTAATCCTGCAGCCACACGCGCGCAAACCGGTCGATGCCGGGCTCGAAGGCGCGATAGACATCCCAAAAGGCCTTGATCTTGTTAAAACCTTCGAGCGGATCATCTACGCCAATGCCGCAGATCAGCTCATAGAGATACAGAAAGGCAAAGGACGTAGACGTTTCCTCGACGGTTCCGCGGCGCACTTGGGCACGCCAGGTAAAGTAGCCGCGCAACTGCCGGTCGCTCATGGCGTTGTAGGTGGGAAAGTACGACTTAAAGGTGCCGTTGTAGGGACAGTCGTCCTCAAAGTCGGCCATCAGCAGGCCCTGGCGGTAGAAAAGCTCGGCTTCCGAAAGCCAGCGACCCGCGCCGCCTTTGGGGTCATCCTGCCAGCGCGATATCTCGCGCATCTTGCGGTACTGGTCGGGAAGGAAATTCTGCATCTGACGACCGGTTTTGAGAATCGGCTCGTCAGCATAGACTTCGCTTGAGAAGCGGGCGGACTGATGGGTCCGGGCCTCGGCCATAATGCGCTCGATGAGCATCTTGATGTCCTGGTCGGCCACCGCTTCTCCTCTCCTAACGCAGTTTCGGTGACCTCATATCATAGCACAGCATCAAACAAGTGTTCGAGATACTGCTGCGTAGATAGATTTAGAACAGGAGGGCGTAGATGACGGCGATGACGACGGAGGGGAGCATATTGGCCGTGCGGAAGGTCTGAGGACGGATGAGGTTGACGCCGACGCAGAAGATGAGCATGGAGCCTACGAGCGAAAGGCTGTCGAGGGCTGCCGTGGTCATGATGGGGGAGAGTGCGCCGGCAAACAGCGTGATCGTCCCCTGGAACACGGCGACGGGCAGGGCGGAGAAAATGCAGCCGCGGCCAAGCGACGCCGTCATGGTGCAGACGATGATGCAGTCCAATGCGCCTTTCAGGGCAAGCGTTGACCAGTCACCGAGCAGACCGTCCTGGATCGATCCCACAATGGCCATGGCGCCGATACACACGGTGAGTGAAGTCGAGACGAAAGCGTTGGTGAACTCGTTATCGCCCTCACTGCCAGTCTTGCGCTTGAGCCATTCGCCAAGGTTCTCGATGGCGGCTTCCAAGTTGACGGCCTCGCCGATGAGCGAACCGAGCGCAAATGAGACGATGAGCATGGTGGTACCGGTGGTCGCTAGCGCTTTTCCATCGATGATGAGCATCTTTTGCATAGTGCCGCCCAGGCCGATAAACAGGACGCACAGCCCCGATGCTTTCATGAGCGTGTCTTGGATGCGCGGTGTAATGAAGCGGCCGCCCGCTAATCCTAAAAGACCGCCCGCAACTAAAAGCACAACGTTGATGATTGTTCCCAAGCCCGGCATGAGCCCTCCTGTATTGATGCCAATGTGGCAATCGTAGCAGAACGAAATGCGAGGCACATCGCAACCCATCTAATACGTTATATAAGCGGTATTAGGAATGATGCGCAGCATTTAAGCCTCAGGTGGTTGTCGGGACATAGGGATAGTATTCAAAGCGCAGTGTCATAAGCCGCTGCGGGGATTCAATAGCCGCGGCGATGATATTGGCATCGCGGGCACGATCAAACCCTTCGAGCTCGATCTGGTACGAGACGTCTTGCATAATGTCCAGACGTCGCCAGGCTAGGAGTGTGTCGCCATCGAATTCCAGGGTCTTGCCTCCATCTGGAGCAACGGCATATAGACGCAGCTTGGCGGTGGTTGCAGGGTCGACAACCGTGACCTTTTTAATTTCGTTTCGAGTATTCTTGGCGCCCAACAAGGTGAGCAGTGTTGGGGCCACGACCTCGCCCGATGGCAAAAAGACGACTTCGATGGATTCAGGAAATGCGATGATAGCCGACTTGCGGACGGGCTGATTAGCGGCGGCAACTTCGATGCTTGCTGCATCGACGGTCGTCGTGTGGTCGAGCGCGGCAAGCACGCAGCAGTTACCTTCATCGATCTCCTGAGGATCAGCAAGCCCCAGACTGTCCGCGAGCTCGGGATCGTTTGGATCGGTAGCGGGCTCATTCGGTGTTTCGAAAGAAGCTGGGACGCTGTTTGTCGGCGACGGCGTGTCGCCCGCACCTGCTTCTTTATCCGTGCTCTCTTCTTGTATGGTTGCGTTGATGGGTTCGTCGTTTGGGGGGAGCGTCTTGGCGTCAAGCGCGGAGGGGAGAATTCCGATGGCTCCGGATCCGTTCCACTCCATTTCGAGAAGCGCCGGGTCGGCAAGAATGCGTTGCCTGCTTTGCGCGTGGGCATCGATTTCAATAGGGCCTGCCTCTATCCCTCGTGTAAGGCTGAGTGATCCGGCTGGCTTCTCGAAATGAGCGTCTGTGTCTTTGGCGCTGACGGCGTAGAACAGCAGGGACGCTTCTCCCGCCGCGATGGCATCGGTGCCGGCTTTGGTCAGCCGCAACGATGCCGTGAATGAGAGGGTGGGCTGCGTGTCGTCTGCATTCGCGGCGGAGCAGCCCAGACATATACCGCCTCCTTTCTCAAAAAACGTACCGTCGAAGGCGACCTTCGCTCCGTTCGCCGAGTCATCGACCGAAGCGATGTCGATGCGCAGCTCTAAATTGCATGGATCGCCATCTGCGTCGAGCACAACCGAGCGCCACGTGCAGACGGCGTACCCCGCCTGGGAGCCGTTTGCCTTGTTCGAACGATTGATATCCACGACTATCGAACCGTCCGTATTACGACGAAGGCATCCTGAGGTTGAGATTGCAGCCTGTGCGATTGAAAAACGCTTGCACGCAATGGCGCTCGACGGATTTGATGCGGAGCTTAGGGCTGCTGGTAAGGAGTCTGCCATGACGGGAGTCGCCCAAGCGGCGACAGGCGTTCCGGTTGCGAGCGCGCCGCAGAGTGCGACGACGGGCAAAAGGTTCTTCGATGCCATGGGGTCTCCTTAGCTAATTTAGTGCGGCCTGTCCGTGTTTTGTTTCTGGCTGCGTTTGATGTGCAGGCCGAGGCCGGCGGTTCCCGCGCCTGCTGCTGTGGCGCCTGCTGTCAAGAGCCATCGTCTGTCGCCTGTCTGCGCCAACGGTTCCTCGCGGTCGCGGCGGTCGAGCTCCGAGAGGTCGACCGTCACTTGTGTGGCGGCCTGCGCCTGTTCTTGCTGGGCAAAGGCCATGGCTGGCCCAAACGCTAGGATGCTGACGGCGGCGGCCAGGGCGACGGCCTTATGCCGTGTGCGCACCGGGCTCGACCGTCCAGGTGATCGTTGCAACCTGATCGCCTTCGCCGGTTACGTGGAAGATGTCGCGCGTGACGCGGGCGACGTTTCCGCTTGTCTTGAGCTTAATTTTGTCCGTGCCGCCGGCAATGCCCTGGTAGCCCATGTCGAAGGCTGCATTCTTGGAAAGATCGAGGCCCGTCCCCTGCATTGCGGCGCTGGCGTTCTGGAGTGCGCCGTCGGGGCCGACCTTAAAGTCGATGGAGTTCTGTGCGGTTCCGGCTTTGGCGTCGGCAGCAATGGTCCAGGTGTTCATGGCGTCGATCTTCATGTTGGTGACATGGATGCCGTAGGCCGAATGATTGTCGATGGTGGTCGCGTCTTCTGAGGGGCCCTGAAGCGTGCCGTCGGCCTTGGCGACGAAGGGAATAACCGTCGGAACTTTGAACTCAACGTTGTCGATCTCGGTCCTGACCATTACTTTCGTGGTTCCAACGCGCCCGGCTGCCATAGCTGGCGTCGGGGCGGCGCCCATTGCGAGCGCGAGCGCGAGCCCTGCGCCCACGACGAGCGCTCTGGCTCCGTTCATGTTCCTAGTGATGTCCATGGTCGTTCCTTTCTATTCGCCGCGGGCCGTCCCCGCGATGATTGGACGAATGCTGGTGAATTGTGTGCGGTGCCGCGTCGGCCGGAAAGCTAGTTCTCGGCTTGCTCAACCCGTACCTTGACACGTGTCGGATTGCCGTGGCTGTCGAGGGTCTTTGCATCGAGTGCCTGGATCTCGATGTACGCCTCGCCTTCTTTGATGTCGCCGGCGGGGCACGTTTCGATTGTCTTGCCGGTCTCGACCACACCGGATTCGTACATGGTCTCGTCGTTTTGGATGACGCGGAATCGCTGGGGAAATTTATTGTCTTGGACGTTTTGCACGTTGACGCGCAGCTTGCCGTCCTCCTGCAGCTGAGCGACCGGTGCGACCGAAATCGTCATCATGTTGTCGCGGACGATGGCGTCGAGCTCATCTTGGATTTCCTGACGCGTTTTGCCCTCGGCCGTCGTAACCGAAGCGCCCGCCTCGGGTACGGGCTGCGACTGCCAAGCGTATAGTCCTACGGCGACAAGGGCACAGATGACGGCCAAGCAGGCAACGATGAGCTTCTTGCGACGACCCAGGCCTGCAAAGTGGGGTGGCTTCTTCGCGCTCATGCGGCATCCTTGGCGGTATAGATGCGCGCAAAGGTGGACGGGTTCGCTCCAAAGAGCATGTGAAGCATCAGGCGGCGTGAGTAGACAAGCTCGTCGAAGTCGGGAGGGAGCTCGATGTCGTGGATATGCGCGATGCGGTGGGCGAGCGCCGAGAACGACTCGGGGTCGCAGATCACATCGGTGGTAACGTGGTAGACCGTCGTATCGGGGAATGCCTCTTCGTCGAAAGGCAGGAGATGGGGATCGTCGTCGACTTCGATGGCGATGCCGTACTGGGGCCAGTAATATGCCATGGGAACCTCCCTGCTTCTGGGTCAAAACTTCTATCGGTTTTGGCTGTCGACGCCGACCGTATCAGCCGCTACTTGACCAATTTCTGACCAAATGCTTGACGGATTGGCGTCTCCGCAGGTAAAAGGCGGCAAAAAATACTCCAACTTTTTTTGAGCGACAATCGCGCGGTCGGCGACGGCGGGGCCATATGTGTCAAAAGCATCGTCTGCCGAGGAAATCAAGCCGCTCGCCGAATTGCACGAACGTAAAAATCGCCAATTATGGAGACAGTCTCGAATACGTCGACGAAACGATGCGGTAACATCTCCCTGCAAACACTGTAGTTAGCTAAAGGGGGAGTTCGCGTGTCTGCAACCATCAAACCCTTCACCGACGAGTTCGAAGAGTATGGTCGCGATGAGTCTCGCGCATCGGGCGAGGCCTCGAGCATCTCGTTTCCGACAACGGAAGACGAGGTCCGTGCCATTTTGGAAAAGCTCCATGCCGAGCGTGTCCCGGTAACGGTTCAGGGCGCCCGAACCGGCCTTGCCGCCGGTGCCGTGCCCCACGGCGGGCATATCCTCAATACTTCCCGTATGAATCGCTACTTGGGCCTTCGCCGCGATGAACAAGGCCAATTTCTGCTGCGCGTGGAGCCGGGCGTTGTGCTCTCGGAGCTGCGCAAGCAGCTGAGCAAGAAGGTGCTGCCGACTGCTGGTTGGGACCAGGCATCGCTTGAGGCCTACGAGGAGTTCCAAGAGGCCCCCGAGCAGTTCTTTCCCACCGATCCCACCGAGACGTCTGCCTGTCTGGGCGGCATGGCGGCATGTAACGCCTCTGGTGCCCGCAGCTACGCCTACGGCCCCGTGCGCCCACATATCACGGGACTCCACGTCGCGCTGGCTGATGGCGATTTGCTTGAGCTTCAGCGCGGCGAGGCTTTTGCCCAGGGCCGCCACCTGTCGCTCGTGACGGCAGCGGGCCGTGCACTCGAGCTCGACCTTCCCGACTACACCATGCCCAAGACCAAAAATGCTTCGGGCTATTTCGTTGCTGACGATATGGATGCCATCGATCTGTTTATCGGTGCGTGTGGCACAATCGGCGTCATCACCGAGCTCGAGATTGTCCTGCAGGCGGCGCCTGCGGTCGTTTGGGGCGTGAGCTGTTTCTTTGACAGCGAAGACAAGGCCGTGTCCTTCACCGATTCTGTGCGTCCCGTCCTGTCCCACGCGGCTGCCATCGAATATTTCGATGCGGGCGCCCTGGATATCCTGCGTCGTCAGCGTGAGCAGTCGACCGCGTTCGCCTCGCTGCCGGCGCTCGACAAAGAGGCCAAGGTCTGTGTCTACGTGGAGCTCGACTGCGACGACGAAGCCCAGGCGACTGAGGAGCTGTATCACTTGGGGTGGGTACTAGAGCTTGCGGGCGGCAGCGACGATGCGACATGGGTCGCGCGCACCGAGGCCGATCGCGAGTGTCAGCGATTCTTCCGCCATGCGGTGCCCGAGAGCGTCAACATGCTCATCGACGAGCGTCGCCGCACCGACCCCACCATTACCAAGCTGGGGTCGGATATGTCGGTGCCCAACGCGCGCCTGGCCGATGTCGTTGCCCTCTATCGCCGTACGTTGTCCGAAAGTGGGCTTGAATCTGCCGCCTGGGGGCACATCGGTAACAACCATCTGCATGTGAACATTCTGCCGCGCGATGCGCAGGATTACCGCCGCGGCGGAGAACTCTTTGCCCAGTGGGCTTCCGAGGTCACGGCCATGGGCGGTGCCGTTTCTGCCGAGCACGGCGTCGGCAAGATCAAGGCGGGCTTCTTAGAGACGATGTACGGTCACGAGGCCATGGTCGAGTCGGCGCGGCTCAAGCTCCAGCTCGATCCCGACGGGCAGCTGGGTCGCGGCAACCTGTTTTCGGAGAAGCTCTTGGATGAGCTCGTCCAGAAAGGGAGTGCGTGAAGATGAGCGATTTCCATATGGTGGTGTGCGTCAAGGCCGTGCCGGGCAGCACCGAGGTCAAGATGGACCCCAAGACCAATACCATCGTGCGCGATGGCAAGCAGACGGTCATTAATCCCTTTGATGCGAGCGCTTTGGAATGCGCGCTGGCGCTGAAAGACGACTTTATCGGCTTTGGCATGGACGTGCGCGTAACGGTGGTGTCGATGGGCATCCCCGCGACTGAGTTGCTGCTGCGCGACTGCATCGCTCGAGGTGCCGACGACGCGCTGCTGCTGACCGATCGCGCCTTTGCAGGTGCCGATACCCTGGCGACCACCTATGCTCTCAAATGCGGCATCGAGGCGCTCGACGAGGACTTCGATCTGCTCATCTGCGGCAAGATGGCGGTGGATGGCGATACGGCCCAGATTGGTCCCGAGCTTGCCGGTGCCTTTGAGATTCCCTGCGTGACCGACGTGAGCTGCGTGCAAAGCGCGGGCTTTACGACGTGTGGCTCGCTGGCGCTCGTTCACGGATGCGATGCCGGCGAGGAGACGGTGTGTCTTGAGATGCCGTGCGCGATGACGACTGCCAAGGAGATTGGCCAGTTGCGTATGCCGAGTATTGCCGGTATTCGCGCGGCGGAGGAGGCGGACGTGCGCGTGGTCAGTGCCGCCGACGTGAACGCCGACCCCGCGCGTTGCGGTCTTGCCGGGTCGCCGACACAGGTCGTGCGCTCGTTTGTGCCCGACCGTGATCAAACGTGCGAGACCGTTGAGGGCACGGCATCCGAGCAGGCGGAAAAGCTCGCCAAGATTATCGAGGGGATGGCATAGATGAGCGGATTGAATATCGATAGCGAAGCCTGCATCGGTTGCGGTCGCTGCGTCCGTGCCTGCGCCTCGGGCGGCATTGTGGTGGAGGGTGGGCGTCCCAACCGCTGTGCCCGCGTAACCGACGGCTGCATTCTGTGCGGCGGGTGCGTCGATGCCTGCCCCGTCAACGCTATCTCGATCGAGCGTGACGAGGCCGCCGGCGCGGCGGACCTTGATACATATCGAGACATCTGGGTATTCGTGCAGACCGACGAGCACGATACAGTGGCTCCTGTTGCCTATGAACTGATGGGTAAGGGCCGTGAGCTTGCCGATGCGCGCGGTTGCCGTCTGGTGGCACTGGTCGGTATGGGTCCCGAGGGTTCTCTCGGCGACCTGGAGCATCTGGTTTGCGCGGGCGCCGACGAAGTCCTGGCCTGTCGCGACGAGCGCCTGCGCCAAAACGATGCGGAGGTCTACGCCCGCTTGATCTGCGATTTGGTAGCCGAACGCAAACCCGAGGCCATCCTATACGGCGCGACCGCTTTTGGTCGCGAACTGGCACCCGGCGTTGCCGTGCGTTTGCAGACGGGCCTTACGGCTGACTGCACCGTACTTTCGATGGATACGGAGACGGGACTGCTGCAACAGACGCGTCCGGCGTTTGGCGGCAACCTAATGGCCACCATCGTCTGCCCCAATCATCGTCCCCAGATGGCAACGGTTCGTCCCGGCATCTTTAAGGCGCCCGACTTTGACTACGGCCGCTCCGGCACGATTGCCCAGATATCACTTGCGGATGATGCCAAGGCTCGTGTCGAGATCTCGATTCCCGCCGAGGAGTGGGGGCAGCAGGTCTCAATCGCCGATGCCGAGCGCTTGGTCGTGGTGGGCCGCGGCATTGGTTCCAAGAAAAACCTGCCGCTGATGCGAAAACTCGCCGATGCCCTGGGTGCCGAGCTTGGTTGCACGCGTCCCGTCGTGGAGGCCGGCTGGTTGGAGTATCGCCACCAGATTGGCCAGACCGGCGTATCGGTTTCGCCCAAGCTTCTCGTGAGTATCGGTGTTTCGGGCGCCATCCAGCATCTTGCCGGCATCGGTGGGGCGGAGTGCATTATCGCCATCAATGAGGACCCGGATGCCCCCATTTTCGGCGCTGCCCAGTACAAGGTTGTTGGGGACGCCGTCGAGGTCGTCGAGGAGCTGCTGGCCCAGCTTGAGCGCTAGGCGCGCGCCAGCCAGTCGCGCATCTCGTCCTTTAGGCGGCTCCAGGTTGCCTGCGTGACGGGGTCGGTAAAGGGCTGTGTAATGCCAAAGGGCGCGTCGAGCAGGCGGTGGATATCGCTCTGTTCGCGCGCCAGCGCACGGCTTGCCGGATAGACGAGCTCAAACATAAAGCAGACAAGCCCCACCAAGAAGTCGGCGGGCTCATTGCGCTCATCGCGTGCGACGCAGCGGTGCTCGTCAAAGGCGGCATGTGTCGGCGACGAAAAACGGCTGCCGAGAAACGTCTTCTCGTCCACCTTGAGGATGGTGTCGACGGTGCTGTCGGCGATGGTGCGCATAATGTCGATCTTGTCACCATCGCGCACGATATCGCAGAAGCTTCGTGTGCGCACGTCGAGCTGCGCGGGTAGACGGAAATCGCTGTGATAGGCAATGCTCGCTCGGATGAGCTCATCTTCTGCCGGGTCATCGATAAAGTCGCGGATGCTCGTTACGGCGGGTGCATCGGCGGGATTCTCGCCAAAGAGGACCTCGATGCCCAGCGCCGCATGGCTCATGCTCTCGGCGTCCTTAAAGGTGTCCCAGCGTCGCAGCTGCTCAAAGCGGCCCATATCGTGTAGCAGGCCGCAAAGCCATGCCAGGTCAATATCTTCTGACGACCAGCCCTGCTCGCGCGCTACGGCATCGCACGCCTCGGCCACGTGGTACGTATGCTCGATTTTGAGCGCGATGCGTGGGTTGGTGGCGTCGTAGGCATCGGTGTAGCTTTTGAAGGCCGCGCGCGCCCGGTCTCGATCGATAGCTGTCATAATGACTTCCTAAAAAGTTGTGTCTTTCGATCCGGTGGCAATTGTAGGTGAACTCGGTTGCTGTCGGATGATGATTCTGCCGTGTCGCTACATGCGGCTCGGAGACCTTGTCAGGATGAGAAGCGTATGGTGCTCAAAATCGTTAGAACCGTCTGGCCAGTGATGCTTACCTATGTTGCAATAGGCGCGCCGTGCGGAATGATCATGGGGCAGACGGGAATGGAACCCTGGATGGTTTTTGCTCTGAGCAGCACGTTTGTGACGGGCAGCGGCCAGTTTATGATCTGCAATCTTTGGCTGGCGGGTGTACCGGCACCTTCGATTATCGCGAGCGTTGCCGCCATCTCCTCGCGTTTTGCGCTTTACTCGGCATCGATCGCGCCGCATCTGAGGGGTGCCTCGAAGCGTCAGACGCTGGCTGTTGCCGCGACACTTACCGAGGAGGCATATGGCATCTCGCTTGCCAAGTTGGTTGAAGGGGAGGATTGGGGCCCGCGCGAGTCCTTTGTGCTCAACGCGATCCTCATCGCGACATGGGGCGTTTCGTGCACGATGGGCGCCGTTGTCGGCGCTGTTGTCGATGTCCCCACCGCTATTGCGGGCTTTGTCTGCACATCGCTTTTTATCTGCCTGCTCTTTTCGCAGCGACTGTCGCGCGGCAACGTTGTCGCAGCGGTTTCGGGCGCGGTATCCGTCGCCGTATGCAAGTTCTTGGGCCTCACGAATATTGCCGTGCCGGCAAGCGTCGTGGTCGGCATTGCCATTGCGCTGGCGTGCGATGCTGTATTTGACGGAAGAGGTGCCCGCGATGCCCGTTAACGAGTTCTTGGTTCTGTGGCTGTCGTCGTGGGCTGCTATCGCGTTCTTTCGCATCGCGCCGGCGTTCGCTTTGCGCGGGCGGACCCTGTCGCCCCGCATTACCGAGGCCCTGGGCTATATCCCGCCCGCTGCCTTTGCCGCGCTGGTCGCCAACGACTTGGTGAACCCCGGCGCGTTCGACGCGGGACTCTGGCCTGCCTTGGTTCCCTGGATTGCGGCCACCGGCGTCGTGGCGGTGGCAATCAAGACAAAGTCGATGTTGTGGTGCTGCGTTTCGGGCATCGTGTTCTATATCGTTTTGAGCCTCGTATAGGAGCAGGACGCGTTATCGTCCCAGCTTAACGAATCGAATTTCTCACCGAGGCGGTCTGCTTCTTCTGGTACCATGGTCAAACTTTACTGTAGCAAAGCGTGACGTGGGCTTTTGTTCTGCGTCAGCGGAAATGGGGGTTTCATGGCACAGGAAGCGACCGCCAACGAGCAAAAGAAATTCAAGGTCCCGCGTATCCCGGGCGACATCATGATCTATCCGATGATCGTCGGCCTTTTGCTCAATACCTTCTGCCCGCAGGTCTTTGAGGTCGGCGGCTTCTTTACGGCTGCCTGCCGCGGCGGCTCCAACACCATCGTTGCCGCGATCTTGCTGTTCGTGGGCGCCGGCATCAGCTTTAAGTCCACGCCGGGCGCCATCAAGACCGGCGTCGTCGTGCTGATTCCTAAGCTTGTAGTGGCAGCCGCGCTGGGTCTGGGCGTCGCGTACTTCTTTAACGATAACTTTTTAGGCCTGAGCTCGGTTTCCATCATCGGCGGCATTACGTTTTGCAACATGGCGCTCTATACGGGCATCATGGGCGAGTTCGGCGATGAGTCCGAGCAGGGCGCTGTCGGTATCCTGTTCTTTACGGCCGGCCCCGCCGTCACGATGATCATCCTTGGTGTTTCGGGTCTCGCCAACATCCCCGTCGGCACCATCATCGGATCCATCCTGCCGCTTGTTATCGGCATGGTCCTGGGCAACTTGTTCCCGTTTATCAAGAACCTGCTGGTTCCCGGCGCCAATCCCGCGATCGCTGTAATTGGTTTTCAGCTCGGTGCGTCCATGAGCCTTTCGAGCTTCATCGCCGGTGGCATTTCGGGCATCCTGCTGGGCCTCATCACGCTCTTTATCGTCGGTCCCATTACCTTTGCCTTCGAGCGCCTGTGTGGCGGCAATGGTAAGGCGGCTGTGGCATGTTCCACCATTGCCGGCACGGCCATGACCACGCCGGTCGCCCTCGCCGAGGTCGCTCCGCGCTATGCCGAGCTTGCGCCCACCGCGTATGCGCAGATCGCCACTGCCGTCATCATCACGGCAATCATGGCCCCGATTCTGACCGGCTGGGTCGATAAGAAGTTCTGCCAGAGCAAGGAAGACCTGTCGCCTGCCGGTGTCGAGGCCATCGAAGAGGCTGTTGCGACCGACATCGATGGCGAGTAGCAATCGATACCCATCAATGATTCCGGCATGCAACTCGCGCCGTTTGAGCGCCCGAACGAGAGCTGTCTTGCAGTGACGTTCGGGCGCTCTGCTATTATTCCCCTTACCCCTGCGGAGTAGGGGGTGTTTGTTGCCCAGATTCGAATTGGGCGATTCTGGCCACTTGGATATTGAAGGGAGGGCGTCTAGTGGTAAAGGCACTCAAGATCGAGATATTCCTGCTGTGCATGATTATTCTTATCGGACTTGCCGTACGAAGCCGTCGCTCCCTGTTCTCGAGCACCCAGCAGCTTTTGTTTAGCATGCTGGGCTACACGTCTGCTGCCTACATTTTCTTCGATATGATCTGGACGCTCTCGGACGGCGTGAGCACTCCTGTAGGCATCACGGCCAACTGGATTTCCAACGCGGTTTCGTTTTCGCTGTTCGCCATCGCGTGCCTCATTTGGTTTTTCTATTCCGAGACGATGCAGGGCTCACGGCTCCTGACCACGCCCTATAGGGTGGTACTTTTAACGTTGCCAACCGCATTGGTGGTCGTTCTGGCATTTACCAGCTACTGGACGCACGCTATGTTCTATATCGATGCGCGGGGCGTATATCGTCGCGGAGCGCTTTATATGATTCAGCCTATCGTTAGCTACTGCTACGTCATATATACGTCCTTGCATGCCTTTATTCAGGCTCGAAAAGTCGAAAGCCTGCAAAAGAAGGCCATTTATCGCACCCTCGCCTTTTTTGCGGTTCCCGCTCTGGTGGGCGGTACCTTTCAGATCGTATACTCGGTGCCTGGCCTTTGTGTCGGCATAATGATTAGCATGTTGCTGCTCTATATCATCTGCCAGGAGCAACTGATCTCGACTGACCCGTTGACTGGACTCAACAACCGCAACCGTTTTGAGACCTATATGCTGTCGCTCTTTTCAAATGTGGATCAGGCCGAAGATGTATATCTGCTTATGATGGACGCTGACGGCTTTAAGCAGATTAACGATCGCTATGGACATGTGGAGGGCGACCATGCTCTTCAGGTAATATCCGCTGCGCTCAAAGAGGTCTGCTCGGCGTCTGGTGGCTTTATCGCGCGTTATGGTGGCGATGAGTTCGTGGTGCTCCAAAAGGCAGCGGCGGAACAGGATATCATGCATCTGTGCGCGACAATCAACGACGAGCTCGCGCATGCCGAGGTGCCGTATGCATTGCGGATGTCCATCGGTTGCGCGCGGGTCGGCGATAGTGTTGATACCTGGCAAGACTTACTTCGCGCTGCCGATGCGGAGCTCTACCGCGTCAAGGCCGAGAAAAAGAAAGCCGGCATCCAGATACGCTAGGAAAAGGGTCGCACGCTTGCGTGCGTGGCGGCCCCAGCTCATCGATGTATTCCATTAAGCTAAAGTGTGCAAACGCCCTCCCTAAAAAGGTGAGCTCGCTAGGCTTTTTTGGGTTTGTTGACGATGATGATGCCGCCGCAGACCAACAACAGGGCAACGATGACGGTAACGGGGCTCGTGCCAGCGCCCTCGCCGAGCAGCAGTGCGCTCAACAGCACGCCAAAGACCGGGTTCATAAAGCCAAAGACCGACACGCGGCTGACGGGGTTGACGGCGAGCAGGCGGGACCACAGCGAGTACGCGACGGCGGAGATAAGCGCCATGTAGATGATGAGCGCGATGGCGGGGGCGACTTCGGTGGGGGACAATGTGCCGCCCATCAAAAAGCCGATGGCGGTGAGGACCAGGCCGCCGACTAAAAACTGCCAGCCGGCAAGCAAAACACCGTCGTGCTTGCGCGAGAAGATGCCGATCAGGCAGGTCGAAAGAGCGCCCGCGACAGTGGAGGCTAGGATAAAGCCCTCGCCATCGAGCGTGAAGCCAAAGGTGCCATCTGCGCCCGAAAGGTTGACAAGCGCGACGCCGGCAAAGCCCAACACGCAGCCAAGCACCTTGGCCGTATTGAGCTTCTCGGTGCGAAATGCCAGGGCGGCAAAGAGGATTGCGAGGAAGTTGGCGCTGGCCTCGATGATGGAGCTCGACATGGCGCTGGCGCGCGAGAGTCCCAGGTAGAAAAAGAAGTACTGCCCGATAGTCTGGAAGAGCGACAAGACAAAGATGGGCTTGATATCGCGCACCTGCGGAACGAGCGGGCGGCGTTGGGCCGCGCTCATGCCGACGATGACCAGGGCACCGGCAAGCGTGAAGCGCAATCCTGCAAAGAGCAGCTGCGAGGCGCTATCGTGCGCTGGGATACCAAAGAGTGCGTAGCCGATTTTGATGCAGGGGAAAGCCGACCCCCAGAGTGCACAGCAAACAAGGCAGCCCAGGATGAGTCCGGGCAGGGTGGCGAGATACGGCTTGCGGCTTTCCATGATGTCCTTCCTACATGCGCGAAGCAAAAAAGAACCCGCCACCGGATGTGTCGGTGGCGGGTGTTGTTACCCGAAGGGATTGTACCCGATGGGAAAGGTTTAGGCGAAGTAGGCCACGCCGCTCTCAAAGATCGGCATGAACTTATCGCCGGGGACATGCTCGGGCACGTTGCGGTACAGGTTGTCGCCGCGGCGCTCGGCATGACCCATCTTGCCCAGGACGCGGCCGTCGGGGCTCGTGATGCCCTCGATGGCGAGTGCGGAGCCGTTGGGGTTGACGGAGAGATCCATGCTGGGCTTGCCGTCCTCGCCCACGTACTGCGTGGCGACCTGGCCGTTGGCGATCAGCTGGGCGAGCACTTCGTCGTTGGCGACAAAGCGGCCCTCGCCGTGGCTGATGGCGACGGTGTAGGGGTCGTCCAGGCTGCACTGCGACAGCCACGGGGACAAGTTGGACGAGATGCGGGTGCGCACCAGACGGCTCTGGTGGCGACCGATGGTGTTGAACGTCAACGTGGGCGCATCGGGCGTGGCGTCGACGATGTCGCCGTAGGGCACCAGACCGAGCTTGATCAGGGCCTGGAAGCCGTTGCAGATGCCCAGCATCAGGCCATCGCGGGCCTTGAGCAGGTCGCGGACTGCCTCGGTGACCTCGGGAGCGCGGAAGAACGCCGTGATGAACTTGGCGGAGCCGTCGGGCTCGTCGCCGCCCGAGAAGCCGCCGGGGATCATGACGATCTGGCTTGCACGAATGCGGCGGGCAAGCTCATGGGTGCTCTCGGCGACGGCCTCGGGCGTGAGGTTGTTGATCACGAAGGTGTCGGCTTCGGCGCCGGCGGCACGGAAGGCACGGGCGCTATCGTACTCGCAGTTGTTGCCGGGGAACACGGGGATAACCACGCGCGGGCGGGCGATCTTGGCGCCGCCGTACACGTGGATGTCCTTGGCGCGGAAGTCGATGGTCTCGACCTCGGCGGTCTCGCCGGCGCTGCGGTAGGCAAAGACGCCCTCGATACCGCTCTCCCAGGCCTCCTGGAGCTCGGCGAGCTCGATGACTTCGGAGCCGGTGTCGATGACATAGCCCTCGACGGTGGTGCCCAGGGGCTCGACGACAACGCCGAGGGCGACCTCGGGCAGCTCGGCATCCTCGGCGAGCTCGACGACAAAGCTGCCGTAGAGCGGGGTGAAGAGGCTCTCCACGTCTACATCCTCGGCAAGCTCGATACCGATCTGGTTACCGACGCACATCTTAAAGAGGCTCTCGGCGCCGCATCCGTAGCCGGGCGTGGAGATGGCCAGGGCGTTGCCGGTAGCAGTGAGCGCCTCGACGGCGTCAAACGCGGCGAGCAGCTGCTGGGCGTCGGGACGGTAGTCCTCGCCATAGGTGGCGGGAGCG
>CABQZS010000123.1 GCA_902468695.1 uncultured Collinsella sp. | reverse complement strand
TGGTGGTTGAGGAAGGCATCAACCTTAAGGACGTTACCGGCCTTTACGATGCCGTCATGGCGAATACGATCCTCAAGCTCCTGCATGGCGCAACCCCTTCTCGCGGCAAGATACCGCGCGATTAATAAACGTTGTTCGATAGTCTACCACGGACCGACCCCCGCCCGCCCCACAAGCCGCATCGCACCATAAAGCCGCAAGACCAGTAGATAGGCCCGATTCGCGGCAGACAGCCTCCCAACACGCTAATGACGGGCGCGCATCTTCACCAAACGCACCATGGCGAGCGCAAAGCCCACAGCGGCCACGGCCATGAGCACGTAGAACACCGAGCGAAAGCCGAATAGGAATACATCCGGACGGCCTGCAACGAAACTGGTCACGGCCTCGCCCATCGCCACGCTCATCTGCCCATAGAGGATATGCGAACCTGCCGTAATACCCAGCGCCATGCCCGCATAGCGCGCCAAGCTGCCCAAGCTACCTGCAAAACCGAGTGCCTCGCGCGGAGCCGAGCCCATATACAGCGAGTTATTGGGGCTCTGGAAAATCGACGTACCGCACGACATAAACGCGACGCAGCACACGATCACAGGGATGGAAGAGTGCTCGTCGAGCGTGCTTACCGCAAAAAGACCGCATACGTACACGCCCAGGCCGACTGCCGTGGGGCCCTCGCAGCCAACACGGTCCGAAACCGTACCCGAAAGCGGGCCGATAAAGGCATTCACCATTGGCAGCGCCAAAAAGAGCAATCCGGAAATGTCGGAACCGAAGCCGTGGGCGTCCTGAAAATAGAACGGCAGGATAAACTCAGATGCGCCAATACCAACGAACACGATGAGCATGCAGGCAAGGTTGATGGTGAAGGCCGAATTTGCAAAGCAGCGACGAGCGGCCTCGATCAGGGACATGGGGCGCTCGCCGGCCTCCGGCTTAACATGCGGCAGCGTGTAGAGCCCCACGATAAACGAGATGACGCCAATGGGCAGGTTGATGAGGAAGATGCTCTCCCAAGGAAAGCTTGCCACCAGCATGCCGCCGAGCACGGGGCCACACATCATGCCGAGGGCCACAAAGGTCGCAAGAATACCCATGGCACGGCCTCGTTCGCGCGCCGGAAACGACTCGGTGATGATACCCATGTTGTTAGCCATGGCCGCCGCGCAACCGACGCCCTGAACAATGCGTGCCAGGATAAGAACCTCGAGCGAGGCCGAAAGGCCGCACAGCAGCGAACCGACCGAAAAGACGATGACGCCCAACTGGAACACATTCACCTTGCCGCGCACGTCGCCCAGACGGCCAAACGGCAACATAGCCACGCAAGTCGCAAGGAGATACACCGAGCTTACCAGCTGAATGCGATCGAGGCCCACGCCCAGCTCCTTTTGCATCACGGGCAGCGCCACGGTCACGACGGTCGAATCCAGACACACCATAAACGTCATGATGAGCACGGTAAACAGAATCGCCCACTTGTTCTTGCCATGGGTGTCGCCCTCTAGGGCAATGTGCTCGCGGCGCAGCTGCTCTGCAGTTTTCTCCATATCCATCCTTTCGAGTGGCCCAACGCAAAAACGGGGCCCCAATCGCCTGTAAACAGTCGCGATTGGGGTCCCGCCTACGGAATCGGAACTAAATGTCGCCGAAGCTTTCTGCCAGCATCGGCGCCTTGTGCGAACGCTAGCCTAGCACTGCTCGAGCGCCTGCTCAAGGTCGGCAATCAGATCGGCCGTGTCCTCGAGGCCGCACGACAGGCGCACCATGTCGGCGGAGATACCGCAGGCGATGAGCTCCTCGTCGTTCATCTGACGATGCGTAGCGTTAGCCGGATGCAGGCAGCAAGTACGGGCGTCGGCCACATGCGTGGCGATCTGGGCGAGCTTGAGGCTCTTCATAAAGGTCTCAGCTGCCGCGCGACCACCGTTAAAGCCAAAGCTCACCACGCCGCAGGTACCGTTGGGCATGTACTTCTGAGCGATGTCATAGTACTTATCGCCCTCCAGGCCCGGATAGCTCACGAAGCGTACCTTGGGATGGCTCTGCAGGAACTTGGCAACGGCCAGGCCGTTCTCACAATGACGCGGCATGCGCACATGCAGGCTCTCGAGCGAGCTGTTCAAGAAGAACGCCGCCTGCGGGTTCTGCATGGGGCCAAGGTCGCGCATGAGCTGTGCAGTGGCCTTGGTAATGAAGGCACCCTCGCGACCGAACTTCTCGGCATACGTCACGCCGTGGTAGCTCTCGTCGGGCGTGGTGAGACCCGGGAACTTGTCTGCATGGGCCATCCAGTCAAACTGGCCGTGGTCAACGATTACGCCGCCCAGGTAGGCAGCATGTCCATCCATGTACTTGGTGGTGGAGTGCGTAACGATGTCGGCGCCCCACTCAAAGGGACGGCACATCACGGGCGTCGGGAAGGTGTTGTCGACCATCAGCGGCACGCCGTGGTCGTGTGCGGCCTTGGCAAAGCGCTCAATATCGAGCACGGCAAGGGCGGGGTTGGCGATCGTCTCGCCAAAGACGAGCTTGGTATTGGGCTCAAACGCTGCCTCGAGCTCCTCATCGGTGCAGTCGGGGGCGACGAACGTGCATGTCACGCCCATGCGGCCCATGGTGTGGGCGAGCAGGTTATACGTACCGCCGTAAATGGCAGAGCTAGCGACCACATGATCGCCGGCACCGGCCACGTTAAAGATCGCGAGGAAGTTCGCAGCCATGCCCGAGCTCGTGAGCATCGCGGCGGCGCCTCCCTCCATCTCGCAGATCTTGGCGGCAACCAGATCGCACGTGGGGTTCTGCAGGCGGCTGTAGAAGTAGCCCGACTCCTCCAGGTCAAACAGCTTGCCCATATGCTCGGACGTGTCGTACTTCCACGTGGTGGACTGGTAGATGGGCACCTGGCGCGGCTCGGCATCTCCCGGGTGATAGCCGCCCTGAACACATGTAGTACCGATGGTCTGCTCGCTCATATCTAGCTCCCTTGCCTGGGTTACGTTTTATTCGGTTCACGATACCGCTACCCCGCACCCCTCTCAACCCATCCCCAAGGTAGGTTAAGGGACAAATTGATCAGGGGTATTTATCTCAAGCTTTGGGCATTTGCTCGATAGATAAAAACGAGGCATACATGAAGCTCTCGATGATTACATGCCCCGTCACGGGTACCATAGGCGGGTACACCGTGACCAAGGAGACAACGATGAAGCAGATCGATACGGCCCAGCTCGACATCACCGCCTGTCAGGCTCAAGCTGCCGAATATCACGCCCGCGGCTTTAACTGCGCCCAGGCCGTCGCTTGCACGCTCGCGCCCGCCGTCGGGCTCGACCCCCAGGTCGCCTTTACCCTCACCGAGGGCTTTGGCGCCGGCATGGGCGGCATGACCGAAACCTGCGGCGCCATCTCGGGCGCCGTGGCCATCATGGGTTTTGTAATGAGCGACGGCATGGAAAACCCCAAGACCAAAGGTCAGACCTACAAGCTGTCGCGCGAAATCGCCAAGCGTTTTGGCGAGAAGAACACGACGACCGTCTGCGGCACGCTCAAGGGTATCGGATCGGACAAGGGTCCGCTTCGCAGCTGCCCCGGCTGCATCGACGATGCCGTCGAGATCGCCTGCGATGTGCTAAAGCAGCTCGCCGAGTAATCGACAGCAACAGCAAAACGACGGCCGGCGCGCTTTGGATCCATCCAAAAGCACGCCGGCCGTCGCCGTTAGAACTCGGCAAATTCGGGAGCTCCGACCTCAATCTCCTCACGCCCCGCCATAAGCTCGCGCATCTTAGCGCAAAACGGCTCCTGCTCCCCCGCCTTAAACACCAAATGAAGTGTCACGGCATCCGCGTAATCGGTATCCGAAACCTTGGCACCCGAATCCTGCGCCAAACGAAGCACCTGCTCGTACTGCGGATAGGCCACATGCACGTCAACCGGCACGACGCTTGTCATCTCAACGATCTGCCCGGCCTCCTGAGCCGCGGCCACCGCCGCCTGCGTCGCCGCGGTATAGGCGCGTACCAAGCCACCAGGCCCCAACAGCGTGCCACCAAAATAGCGCGTCACTACGCAGCAAACATTTTTGAGCTCCGCGCCGCGCAAAACCTCGAGCGTCGGCATACCGCTCGTGCGGCTCGGCTCACCATCATCGCTCTGGCGCTCGCGTCCATCGACCAAAATCCACGCGGGAACATTGTGCCGAGCGTCGTAATGACGCTTGCGAACCATCTCAATAAAGGCATTCGCCTCATCCTCGGACTCAATATGGACCAGCTGGGCAATAAACCGGCTCTTGCGGTCTACAAACTCGCCCAAAGCCTCAATATTCGATTGCAGAGTAAAATAGCTGTACAACAAAGCCCCTCAACAGAATAAAGCGCAGCGACAAACAGCCTCAATAATACGATAACCCTAGTAAAAAGAATGGCAACGCCGATGATTCCACAAACGAAAGCGAGAACCCGTCAGCGCGAGCAAGGTGCCTTGAAAGACGAGGGCATTGACCTTATGGTCATGCCCGAAGGCTTGAAAGGCAGATTGCCGCGCTGACGGGTTCGCAGCGTCAACAAAGTGCTGAGTGGGCCGATAAGCCGGGTTCTGTCGTGAACGGTCATTTATCTTGTCTGCACGTTACCATGCAGCTCCACGCACGCTACCCGAACGCGGACCGGGCCGGCCCATAGCGTTCCTATTCGCGCTTGCTCCGGATGGGGCTTGCCAAGCCGCCGTGTTGCCACGACGCTGGTGGTCTCTTACACCACCGTTTCAGCTTTTCCCTTTACGCCTTGCGGCGCAGGTGGGAGTCTTCTTTTCTGCGGCGCTTTCCGTCGGATCACTCCGCCCGGCCGTTAGCCGGCATCCCGCCCTCTGGAGCCCGGACTTTCCTCACGCGTACTGCAAGCAGCACATCGCGCGACCGTCTGGCCCACTCAGCAGTGCAAGAGTGTAACACACCGTTGCCGCAGGCAATGGCACAACGCAGACGCTCGACACGATAAACCAAGAACCGCCATGCGCTACAATGGTCCTGTCGATGGGCAACGTCGTCAGTCGAGACGCGACCGCGCTCCACACCCCTCCGTCTACTCGGTGTGTTCCCGCCTCCTCCCCGAGGCGGGATGTCGGCATTTTTTCATGCGCCGACAACCCAATAGCCTGTGGACAGCCCGGGTAGCATCGCGTGCATCAGCAGCAAATGCAAAAAGGGACCCGTCCATTGCGGACGGGTCCCTTAAAACAAGTGATCGTCAAACCGATTTACTCGGCGTCGGTCTCCTCGTCCTTCTTCTCGGAAGGCAGCGGGGTAACCTCGATCTCGACGCCCAGAGTCTCAGCAGCGGACTTCATGGACAGGGAGATACGACGACGGTCGAGGTCGATCTCCATGACCTTGACCTGAACCTTGTCGCCCACATGGGTGACCTGAGAAGGCTGATCGACGTGCTTGTTGGCCATCTCGGAGATGTGCACCAGGCCCTCGATGCCCTCGCCCAGGTCGACGAAAGCGCCGAACGGGACAAGCTTGGTCACAGTGCCCTCGACGATAGCGCCGACGGGGTACTTCTTGACCAGTGCACGCCACGGATCCTCGGTGGTCTGCTTGAGACCCAGGGAGATGCGCTCGCGGTTGAGATCGACGTCGAGAACCTCGACCTCGACCTCCTGGCCGACCTTGACAACCTCGGAAGGATGGTTGACGTGGTTCCAGGAGAGCTCGGAGATGTGGATGAGGCCGTCGATACCGCCGAGGTCGACGAAGGCGCCGAAGTCGACGATGGAGGAAACGGTGCCCTGGAGACGCATGCCAGACTTGAGCTTGGACAGGATCTCGGAGCGCTCGGCCTTACGGGACTCCTCGAGCACGACGCGACGGGAGAGGACGACGTTGTTGCGGTTGCGGTCCATCTCGATGACGCGGGCCTCGATGCGGGTGCCCATGTAGGAGGTGAGGTCCTTGACACGACGGAGGTCGACGAGGGAAGCGGGCAGGAAGCCACGCAGGCCGATGTCGAGGATCAGGCCGCCCTTGACAACCTCGATAACCTCGCCCTCGACGTTCTCGCCGGAGTTGAACTTCTCCTCGATGCGGTTCCAAGCACGCTCGTACTCGGCACGCTTCTTGGACAGGACCAGACGACCGTCCTTGTCCTCCTTCTGAAGAACCAGAGCCTCGATGGGATCACCGAGTGCAACGATGTCTGCAGGGTTAGCGTCCTTGCGGATGGACAGCTCGCGGACCGGGATAACGCCCTCGGACTTGAATCCGATGTCAACGAGCACCTCGTCATGCTCGATCTTAACGACAGTGCCGTTAACGAGATCGCCCTCATCAAAGTCGGTAATCGTACCGTCGATGAGGTTGTTCATCTCCTCCTCGTTGACATCGTCAAGAGAGAAAATGGACGAGTTCTGAATCTCACTCAAAGGTGGACCCCTTTCGAACTACGGGGCCCCGATTGCTAGGACCTACAGAAGGGTGCGACAAGCACACAACGTTTAGGAACACTCGGGAGCCGACAGATACTAATGTGACGCTTATGCAATCACGTTCGTATAGGTTACGGGGAAATGAGTTCGATTTCAAGCGTGAACTGCGATTTTTTACTCGTGTGGAGACTTTTTCGTAATCTTATGAACACACGTCTCCGCAACTTGACGATAACCAGCCAGGCATTCGGCTTTGGGGTAAAGTATCCGGAGCCAACGACTCTAGATCAAATTTACGAGAAAGGTGCCCGCGTGCTCAAAGCAGTCGTTTTCGATATGGACGAGACGCTTCTCAGCATCAACCTCAACGCGTTCATCCTTCGCTATTTTAAGGATGTCTCATCGATGCTCGCGGATATCGGGCACCGCAGCCGCGGTGGCACGATGGCACGCCTCGGCACCATCCTGGTCGACCTCAACGCCAATCGCCGCAGCGGCACGGACAACCGCACCAATCTTGAGTTTTACCAAGAAGAGGTCGAGCGCCGATGCGGGATCCGCCTCTCCGATCCCCTCATCTACGAGGCGTTTACCTACTATGACCGCGAAGTTCTTCCGTACAAGAACGACGATGTCATTAACGCCCACGCCATGCCGGGCGCACACGCCGCGCTCCAGGCCGTACAGGACGCAGGGCTGCGTTGCGCGCTCTTTACCAACCCCAGCTTTCCCCAGGGGGCCATCGAGTGCCGCATGGGTTGGGGCGATCTGGCCGACGCCCCCTTTGAGCTCGTCACGCACATGGGAAACGCCACCCGCTGCAAGCCCGATGCCACCTACTATCTAGAGCAGCTTCAGGTGATGGGGCTCGAGCCGCACGAGGTCCTTATGGTGGGCAACGACCCCAAACGCGACTTCCCGTCCCCTGATTGCGGCATCCAAACCGCCTTTGTGGGCCAAGGCAAGCCCAGCCGAGCCACCTGGCGCGGAACCATGGAAGACTTCGCCCGCGACTTTAACGCCGTAGTAGAAGCCTTCTACGAACACCAAGTAGCCGACGAACTGTCATAGGACCCCTCGCTCCAAACAAAATAACGCCGCAGGTTAAAATGTGACAAAGAGGCAGTCCCTTTGTCACCTTACAAAGGGACTGCCGATGTTTTGGCAACGACAGCGAAAACCCGCCAGAGCGAGCAAGGTGCCTTGAAACGAGGCGGCATTGATCTTTTGATCATGCCGCCGAAGTTGAAAGGCAGATTGCCGCTCTGGCGGGTTTGCAGCGTCGGCCGGTTACGCGGTTTGGTAAAACCGCGTAACTAACAAACTTGAGTTTTGCCGATCATGATGTTGAGGATCTCGACGTCGGTGTCCTTCATGCCCACGCGGCCTACGTAGCCCATACTGGCGATCGTCTGCTCAACGGTATCTTGGATCAGGCCCTCGCCGGCGCGGAAGCCGCGGCCTTGCATGGCCATATCGTGGCCCAGAATCGCCGCATCGACGGCAGCCGAGATCTTGGCGGCACAGCTCGCCTTGGCGCCGTCGCACACGATGCCGCCCACGTTGCCAAGCGTATTCGAGACCGTCGCGCCAATCTGTTCGCGCGTGCCACCGCACAGCCAGGTAATCGCAGCGCCGGCGCCGCACGCAGCGCAAATAGCACCGCAAAACGCCGAGAGCGCACCAATATAGCTCTTGATATGCACGGCGATAAGATCGGACAGCATCACGGCGCGCACCAGGCGCTCGTGGTCGCAACGCAGGTACTCGGCATACTCCATGACGGGCAATGCGCAGGTAATGCCCTGATTGCCCGAGCCGCACACAATGGCGACCGGCAGCGCGCAACCGTTCATGCGGGCGTCGGACCCGGCGGCCGCACGGGCACGGGCACGGCAGGCGACGTCATCAGCACGAGCGCCCAACAGTGTACGACCCACCTCGGCGCCCCAAGCGTGCGCAAGGCCCTCGGCACTGATCGCGCCATTCAGCTCAATCTGACGCTCAACGGCAGCGCGGGCGTCCTCAATGTCACCGTCCTCGATAAAGTCGATGATGGACTCAACGCTCATAGGGGTATCGGCGTTATCTGCCGCACGCTCGGCCACCACGCGCTCGGCGCAGGCGGCACACTCCCCCGCTGACTTGCCGCATACCGGAATACCATCGAGCGTATGGCACGTGACATTAGTGTGGTGATCGGTAATCTCGACGACCGCGGTATGGCCCCCGGCCGTCGCAGTCACCTTGATGTAGAGGTTGGGCACACCCTCGACAAGCGACACATCGCAGTAGCCGGCGTCGGCGAGGAGCTCGGCCACGCGAGCGCGGTCTTCATCGTTAACGCTCTCGAGCACCTCGAGCGCGCTCTTAGCGTCGCCGCCCACGGCACCCAGCACGGCCGCGGCCTCAATACCGTGCATACCGCCCGAGTTGGGCACGGTCACGCTCTTGACGTTCTTGATGATGTTGCCCGAGCAGGCAACGTCCATATGATCGGGTTCGCAACCGAGCGTCTGGCTCGCCAGCGCCGCTGCATAGGCAACGGCAATGGGCTCGGTGCAGCCGAGTGCACAGACAAGTTCGCGGTTTAAAACATCGCAAAACGCGGCATCACGGATGGAATCGGTGGGCATAGGTATCTCCTGCTTGCATAACGGGCTGGGCTCTCAAAAAAGTTAGCTCCTTTATTTGATAACAATGCATCAAAAACCGCAACCATGGTTCCGGCGGACGGCGCTCAAGCACAAACTGACAGCATTCATTCATGAGAAGCCGGTCTTGTTGCATGCTAAAGCGTTTGACCAAAAAACGCCCGAGCGTTTACACAAAAGTCGCGCTATCATGCAGTCGAACGCGGTAAAACCTTTAGCAATTCCGCCGCACGGACCAGAGAGGAACCACTCATGAAGATTGGTATCGGCAACGACCATGCCGCCGTCGAGCTCAAGAACATCATCTCCGAGCACCTGAAGGAGCGCGGCTGTGAGGTCGTGAACTTTGGCACCGACACCTCCGAGAGCTTTGATTACCCCATCGCCGGCTACAAGGTGGGCAAGGCCGTAGCCAACGGCGACGTCGATCTGGGCATCCTGATCTGCGGTACCGGCGTCGGCATCAGCCTGGCCGCCAACAAGGTCGAGGGCGTACGCGCCGTCGTCTGCTCCGAGCCCTTCAGCGCCAAGCTCTCCCGCATGCACAACAACACCAACGTGCTTGCCTTTGGCGCCCGCGTCGTGGGCTCCGAGCTCGCCAAGATGATCGTCGACGAGTGGCTCGACGCCGAGTTTGAGGGTGGTCGCCACGAGCGTCGTGTTAACCTCCTCAACGAGATCGACCACACGCGCGGCCTTAAGATCGTCGACGAAGCCTAAACTATTCAGTGCCACAAGCTAACAGCAGGGGCCCGCTCGGAACACATGTCCGAGCGGGCCCCTGCATAGATTTTGGAATAAAAGGGCGCCGCAGATGAAGTTCCGCGGCGCCCAAGCCACACGCTAACAGCTTTAAGGAGTCAAAGCTGGTTTAGCCAAAGAAGCGCTTGATCTCAATCTCGGCGTTCTCCAAACAGTCGGAGCCGTGGATCACGTTGGCGTTGACATCGACGGCAAAATCGCCGCGGATGGTACCAGGAGCAGCGTCAAGCGGGTTGGTAGCGCCCATGAGGGTGCGCATCTTAGCAACAGCGGAGAGACCGGAAACGACCATCTTGACGACCGGACCGCTCGTCATAAAGTCGCAGAGACCGCCAAAGAAGGGCTTGTCGGCCAGATGGGCGTAGTGCTCCTCGACGGTAGCGCGCTCGAGCGTGGTCATCTCCATGCGCTCGATGACAAGGCCGCTGCGCTCGATGCGAGCAACAATCTCGCCGATCTTGCGGTCACGCACGGCGTCGGGCTTAATCATGATGAAGGTCTTCTCGATAGCCATAAAAGTAGCCTTTCAAGTAGGTTCGCGCGTGCCCAAGTCCCATTCCGGCACCCGCCTGGACTGCATCGTAACAGAGTTTTAGCTGCAGTTAAACAAAAAGCTGTTTATTGAAACGTTGCAATTTATTGAAGCGTTCCATATGTGTCACTTCTGTTTCGAAGCTCGATTAGAGTACCATCCGACTGCCCATCAACCGCATCGAGCAGAGCAGACGGTCGGTTGCCGCCCGCGAACGTACCCCCTTCACAACCTGCCCAAAGGTCCTACAGAAGTTCTCGACAAGCCCCTCCCCATAGCAACAAAATACGGGCGTCCGCATCAGCAGATACCCGTAAAAGCAAAAACGATTTATCGATAAATGGCCAAAGCCGCTTCAGTCAAATCCCTACTTTGCCCCGTGGCCCATCTCGACGACCTTGGTCAGCGATCCAAACACGCCCTCGTCGGCCACGAGCTGTGCCTCGGCGCGCTGCAGCTGCACGGCAACGGCGGCAGGGGCGGTACCGCCCTCGGTCGTACGCGCGGCGACAATTGAGGGGATGTCGAGCGCCTCGGTAATATCGCGTTCAAAGAGCGGGCTTGCCTCCTGGAACACCTCAAACGGCAGGTCCTCAAGATTGCAGCCACGCTTCTCACACATCAGGACCAGATGGCCCACCACGGCATGTGCCTCGCGGAACGGCAGACCACGCTTAGCCAGGTAATCGGCAACATCGGTGGCGGCAAGGTGCCCCACGCCGCACTCGCGCGCCATGGCATCCTCGTTGACGGTCCAAGTCGAAATCATACCGGCCATAACCGACAGACACTGCATGAGCGTATGGGCGGTATCGAGCGCGCTCTCCTTGTCCTCCTGCAAGTCCTTGTTATAAGCAAGCGGCAAGCCCTTCATGGTTACCAGCAGCTGCACCAGGTTGCCGTACACGCGACCGCTCTTGCCGCGGATAAGCTCGGCAAAGTCGGGGTTCTTCTTCTGCGGCATGATAGACGAGCCGGTGGAGTAGGAGTCTGAAAGCGTGATAAAGCCAAATTCGGAGCTCGACCACAGCACGATCTCCTCGGAAAGACGCGACAGGTGCATCGCCATGACGGATCCGGCGTAATGCAGATCGAGCAGGAAATCACGGTCGGAAACCGCATCGAGCGAGTTGGGAATCACGCCCGCAAAGCCAAGTTCGGCAGCCGTCATCTGACGATCGAGCGGATAGCTCGTACCGGCAAGCGCGGCAGCACCCAGCGGGCAGCTGTCGGCGGCATCAAAGGCGGCCTTCAGGCGTGTAAAGTCGCGCGCGAACATCCAGGAATACGCCAGCAGATGATGCGACAGAAGCACGGGCTGAGCGTGCTGCATATGCGTGTAGCCCGGCAAAATCACCTTGTCGTACTTCTTAGCCGCATCCACCAGCACATGGCGCAGCTCTAGATTGGCCTCCATGAGCTCCTTGGCCAGCGCCTTGACGCCCAGGCGCGTGTCGGTCGCCACCTGGTCGTTGCGCGAACGTCCGGTATGCAAGCGCTTGCCAGCCTCGCCGATGCGACGCGTCAGCTCACTCTCGATGGACATATGAATGTCCTCATCGTTGATATCGAAGGTGAAGTTGCCGGCATCGATATCCTGTTCGATTCCGGTCAGGCCATTGGCAATCGCCTGCTCGTCCTCGGCACTGATGATGCCCTTGGCCGCCAGCATTTTGGCATGCGCCTTAGAGCCGGCGATATCCTGTTTATAGAGATGTTTGTCGACCGGCAGCGACGCGCCAAACTCCTGCGTGACCTCGGCCACGCCTGCCTCAAAACGACCACCCCAAAGAGCCATGGAACCGTCCCCTTTCTCCAAATACCAATACAAGCGCCCAAAGCAATACGCCATATCGCTAACGCGATTTTTCAACCGCTAGTTTTACACATTCCCCACCGTGTGCGGAGCCATGTAGCTAATTTGCAAAGAAGTGACGCGCCATGCACTTGGCGCCCAACGTCTCCCTCCGGATGTTGCCCTGCGAACCATCGATCCAGGCCTTCAGGCTCATAGGAACGTCCTCGACCTTTGCAGCATCGAACTCGGGCGCGAGGGCAAGTAGAGCATGCGCGATAGCATTGAACATAATGGATACTCCTCATATATATAGGCGCAGAGCCGCCAAATTGATAGAAGGAGCCCCGCCGGACAACCCCGGCGGGGCTCGGACTCAGCCGCAGACGCGGCATCATATATGCGGGCGGAACGTAGGGGCCACCGATGTTAAGAAGTGTCAGCAAGCATAACGAAAGGTAGGGACCCCGTGCGCCCGTTATGTATCACGCGGATGGGCCGCGCGGATACCAAGGGAAGGAGGCGCTAGGCCTGGGCGGCAGCAGAGCTGGGGCCCTGGACCTTTGCCCACGTCTTGAGCGACAGCGTATCGATCTCGATAAAGCCGGCGCTGGCCTTCTCGTCAAACGTGGTGTCGCGGTCGTAGGTAGCCAGACCGTAGTCGTAGAGGCTGAAGGGGCTCTTGCGGCCGACGACATGGCAGTTGCCCTTAAAGAACTTCAGACGGACAGTGCCGGTCACGAACTTCTGGGTATCGGCCATAAAGGCATCGAGCGCGTTTTTGAGCGGGCTGTACCACTGGCCGTTGTACACGGCGGTGGCCCAATCCTGCTCGAGCTTGATCTTGGTCTTGAGCAGGTCGCCCTCGACGCAGATGTCCTCGAGCGCCTTGTGAGCGGTGATGAGCGTCAGGGCGCCGGGAACCTCGTAGCACTCGCGGCTCTTAAGGCCCACCAGGCGATCCTCGACCAGATCGAGACGGCCAAAGCCATTGTCGCCGGAGATCTTGTTGAGGGCGATAACGATCTCGGAGAGCTTCATCTTCTTGCCGTCGACGGCGACGGGCTTGCCGGCCTCAAACTCAATCTCGGTGTAGGTCGGGGTGTCCGGCGTGTCCTCGGGGTTCTTGGTCATAACCCAAGCGTCGTCGAGCGGCTCGTTCCAGGGATCCTCCAGGTGACCGCACTCAATGGCACGACCCCACAGGTTGTCGTCGATGGAGTAGGGGTTGTCGTTGGCACCCTCGGGAACCGGCACGTTGTGGGCGTGGGCATAGGCGACCTCGTCGGGACGGCACTTCAGGTCCCACTCGCGAACCGGGGCGATAACCTTGAGCTCGGGGTCGAGGGCCTTGACGGCGGCCTCAAAACGGACCTGGTCGTTACCTTTGCCAGTGCAGCCGTGGGCGACGTAGGTCGCGCCAAACTCGTGGGCGACCTCAACAAGCTTCTTGGCAAGCAGCGGGCGAGACAGGGCGGAGAGCAGCGGATACTTATTCTCGTACATGGAGTTTGCGGCGATGGCTTTGGTCAGGAACTCATCGGAGAACTCGTCGCGCAGGTCGAGCACCTGGCAATCGAGAACGCCCAGGTCGAGCGCCTTCTGCTTCTTGGCATCCAGTCCGGTCTCTTCCTGGCCCACGTTGCCGCAGACGCAAACGACATCGAGATTCTTCTCGTCCTGGAGCCACTTGACACATACGGATGTATCAAGACCACCGGAATATGCGAGAACGACTTTTTCCTTGCTCATGGCTGTTTCCTTTCGCCCTTGGTAGCTAGTTAGAACATCGGTCAGTTGCAAGTCATTTCAAGGTCATATACCGTGCAATATCAGGTTAAATAGCAAAAATCAGCACATACATGCCCTAGAAACATGCAGCAATGTCGTGCTAAAACCCAACGACCTCAAAATGACTCTGTTGAGGCAATTCGCCCCATGCGGACAGAGACGATTGTTATCGTCGTCGGGAAATTGCGCGCTGGCGTCGGATGGCATTGTCTGCAGTGGTGATGATCTTTACGAACTGCATCTGCCTCTCCTTTCACGTATCGCCGGGCGCAATTCAAATATCGTAAACGGTACCTTTTCCTCGGTAAACGGCTCTTTTGCCGTCTCCGTTTTCGATGTTCGCTATATTACGATAAAGTGCACGCTGCGCAAGCGACAAATTCAAATTTCTGAAAAGTTTTTTCATTAGTTTGTGAATTGCAGTGCAAATACGCACCATTCCTGCGAAAATACGCTCGACTACTAGTTGATGGTTATAACGTCTGAAACAATCTCGAAACGAAAGGCGCTTTTTTATGCAAACTTACGAATCGGACGCCAACATCGGCAACATTAAGATTCTCGCCGTCGATATGGACAAGACGCTGCTGACCGATGAGCGTGTGCTGCCCCAGGGTCTTGATGAGCGCCTGGACAAGCTCGCCGACGCCGGCATCGTATTCTGCCCCGCCAGCGGACGTCCCGCCCCCAAGCTCGAGGAGATGTTCGAGGGCATCAAAAACCGCCTTGCTTTTTGTCCCGACAACGGAGCGTGCGTGATCTATCGCGGCAGCTATATCTATAAGAGCAATATTGACGTGGAGCTGTATCAGCAGGTCTTGAGCCGTGCCTCGGAGGATCCTCGCGCTGTCCCCGTCCTGTGCTGCTTCGACGAGTTCTACGTGCTTGCCCGCGACCATCAATACCACGACGAGATCAGCGTCTACTACAACACAATCAACTACGTCGACAGCTTTGAGGGCATTGATTTCGAGTCTAACAAGATTTCGGTCTTCTTCCCCGGCTACGACGCCGAGCCCGCTTTCCGCGAGACCTATAGCCCCGAGTTCTCGGACAAGCTCTACGTCACCAACGCCGGGCGCGAGTGGATCGACTTTATGAACCTGGGCGTCGACAAGGGCGCCGGCGTCGCGCACCTGTGCGAGCACCTGGGCATCGATATTGCCGATGCTGCCGCCGTGGGCGATACCTACAACGATATCCCCATGCTGGAGCGCGTCGGGCATAGCTTTATCGTGGACAATGCCGAGGAGCACATGAACGCACACGCTAAATGGCGCATTCCGAGCAACAACGACGGGGGCGTACTGACGCTCATCGACGCCATCTTGGCGGCTCGTTAACGTAACTTGTCGGACCTGGCCGGGCGAGGCGGTTAAGTTTTTCGTTCGGTCAGGTCCTGGGCTCGCTCGGAAAGCACATTAAGTGCTTTCCGGCTCGTGCGGAATCTACGAAAAACTTAACCGCCTCGCCCGGCCAGGTCCTGCGGTGACTTGCTTGCCGCCTGGATGGCGTCTTGGCGCCTAGATACTTGGCTGAGTATATTTGGATGAAGGGAGCTCCTTGTTGAGAGGGGCTCCCTTCTGTTTTGTCTACTTTGGAACTGTGGGCGCTTCCCTATTTCGCGTCGGCCCAGGTTATGCCGGTGCTGGCTTCGGCGATGAGGGGTACGCGTAGGTCTACGACGTGTTCCATGACGTCTTGGACCATGGCTGTTAGGCGCTCAACTTCGTTGACCGGGCACTCAAAGTCCAGTTCGTCGTGTACCTGCAGAATCATGTGGGCGGCAAAGCCCTCTTCTTCCAGACGACGGCTTACGCGGGCCATCGCGATCTTGATGATGTCTGCTGCGGTTCCCTGCATGGGGTGGTTCATGGCCGTGCGCTCGCCAAAGCCGCGGAGTTGCGGATTTTTGGCCTTGAGCTCCGGAATATGACGCCGGCGACCATACATGGTCTCGGCGTAGCCCGTCTGCTTGGCACGCGCCACCACGTTGTCGAGGAACGTGCGCACGCCCGGGTAGGCCTCGTAGTAGCGGTCGATCATGTCGCGCGCCTCGGCCATCGAGATGTGCAGCGACTGCGACAGACCGTAGGCCTGCTGGCCGTACACGATGCCAAAGTTCACGGCCTTGGCGCGACTGCGCAAGTCGGGCGTTACCTCGGACACCGGCACACCAAACACGCGCGCCGCCGTCTCGGCATGGAAGTCCTCGCCCTCGTTAAAGGCGCGCACCAAGTGCTCGTCACCTGAGAGATGCGCCAGCAGACGCAGCTCGATCTGCGAGTAGTCCACCGCCAAAAAGACGCTTCCCTCGCCTGCCGAAAACGCCGTCTTAACGGTACGACCCAGCTCCGAGCGCGTCGGGATGTTCTGCAGGTTCGGGTCGCTCGAGGACAGACGCCCCGTTGCCGTGATGGTCTGGTTGTACGTAGTGTGTACGCGACCGTCACCACGGCGTAGCGGGCCCAGGGTGTCCAGATAGGTGGACTTGATCTTAGACTTCTCACGCCAGTCCAAGATCAGACGCACGATTTCGTGGTCACGCGCAAGGTCGCTCAGCACCTTGGCGTTGGTCGAATAATAGCCGCGCTTAGTCTTCTTGAGGCCCTTGGTCGGAAGCCCCATCACATCAAAGAGCACATGCGACAGCTGCATGGGACTGCCAATATTAAAGGTCTCGTCACCCGCCAGGTCGCGAATACTGCGCTCAACCTCGGTGATCTGGGTCGCCAGACCCTCGGACAGACTGCGCAGGCGATCGGGGTCCACGAGCATGCCCGCGCGCTCCATCTTGGCAAGCACCGGAACGAGCGGCATCTCGATGCCATCGAACACGTTGGCGGCATTCTCACGGGCCATGCGATCGCGCAGCGGTGCGACCAGCGCCAGCGTCAAGGCCGCCGTGCGAGCGGCAGGCGC
>CABQZS010000122.1 GCA_902468695.1 uncultured Collinsella sp. | reverse complement strand
GCGTGACCGGCGACACCGACATCAACATCATCGACACCGCCGAGTTCGCGATCCCCGGCCTTGACGACGAGTTCCGCGTCATCGTCTCCCCGTGGATTTTGACGGTGCTTGTGACCGACCGCCTGGCTCGCTACTACGAGACGGTCACCAAGCACAACCTCAAGTATCGTCGCTACTATCACCAGTTCGACTACTAAAGAAAACGGGTGCGGGAACGTGCCGGGCTATTGAGAGGAACACAGAATGAGACAGTACATCATCGCCAGCCATGCGCACTTCGCTACCGGCATCAAGGAGAGCGTCGAACTGCTCTCGGGCGCTCGCGACAACGTCCACGATCTTTCGATGTTCGTCGATGGCCGCATGGACGTGGCCGAGGAGGCCCAAAAACTGGTGGCAGGCATGTCTGCTGACGATGATGTCGTTGTCTGCACCGACCTCTTTGGCGGCAGCGTCAACAACGAGTTCACCAAGATCGTCCAGACGCGTCCCCGCACGTACCTCGTTACCAACATGAACCTTCCTCTGCTCATCCAGCTGCTGTTCTCTGACGAGTCAGCGCCGGTTGAGGAGACGATTCGCGCCATCGTCGCTGCGGACGATACGCGCGTGAAGTTTGTCAACGATCTTTTGGTCGATGACGACGAGGAAGAAGAGTTCTAATCCGCAGCACCTACTGACACGCCGTAAGACGGCACAAGACCTTTGGGGGGTCACATTATGATTCAGCTACTTCGCGTTGACCATCGCCTGCTTCATGGCCAGGTCGCAGTTTCCTGGGTTCAGGGCCTTGGCTCCAACTGCATCTTCTGCGTGGGCGATAAGGTCGCTAACGACCCGGTGTGGAAGACGACGCTTAAGATGGGCAAGCCTGCCGGCTGCAAGCTCGTCATCAAAGATATGGAGCATGCAATCGAAGCTATCAACTCGGGCGTGACCGACAAGTACAAGATGATCATCTGTGTCGCCACTATTGCTGAGGCAAAGCAGCTTGTTGAGGGCTGCCCGCAGATCAAGTCGGTCAACCTGGGCAACACCAAGCCCAAGGACGAGAAGCGTCCCGATGCTCGTCAGGTCTCTCGTCAGATCTTCCTGACCGCGGCCGAGGAAGCCGATGTGCGCGAGATGCTGGATCGTGGCGTTGAGGTCGAGATTCGACCCCTGGCCGATGACCCCAAGGTTGACTGCGCCAGCGTGCTCTAGGCGTTCAATTTCGAAGAGTCTGAGCTCTTCGTAGTGTCCTATTAGGAAAGGGGGATATATGCTTACCCAAGCAATCCTCATCGGACTTATCGCCGCATTTGGTAAGTTCGACTTCCAGCTCGGTACGCTCTATGCGTTCCGCCCCATTGTTCTGTGCCCGCTCGTGGGCCTGGTGCTGGGGGACCTGCAGTCCGGCCTCGCGATCGGCGCCAGCCTGGAGCTTCTGTTCATGGGCTCGATCTCCATCGGCGCCTACGTGCCGCCTGATGAGACGATCGGCGGCGTGCTCGCCTGCGCCTTCGCTATCCAGCTGGGCCAGAGCACCGAGGCAGCCATCGCGCTCGCTATGCCCATCGCCACGCTGTGCCTTGCCATCAAGAACATCCTCAACGCCGCCCTGCCGATTCTGGTTGACCGCGCTGATGTCTTCTCCGGCCAGGGCAACCTTAAGGGTGTCTATGCGATGCACTTCCTGATCGGTTTGACCGGTATCATCATGGCGTTCCTGCTGTGCTCGCTGTCGTTCTATCTGGGTGCTGACGCCATCCAGGGCATGCTCGACTTCATCCCGCCCTTTGTCCTTGCTGGCTTTGGCGTTGCAGCCAACATCCTGCCGGCCATGGGCTTCGCCATGCTCGGCCGCCTGGTGCTCACCAAGCAGCTCGTGCCCTTCTACT
>CABQZS010000121.1 GCA_902468695.1 uncultured Collinsella sp. | reverse complement strand
GCTGTCCAAGAAGATCAACCCCATGGTGCTGATCGTGGCCACCATGGTCGTGGGCATCATCGGCGCGTTCTTCGGCGTGCTGGCGCAGGCTCCTGCGTTCTATTCTGCCCCCAAGGGAAACGGCGACCCATTGCGGTCGCCGTTTTTTATTACCGAAAGCTAGCTGGAGGTGCTTCGTGATTCGATCTGACAATCCACCCGATAATGGCGTGAGCGGGGCGATGTATCTATTTGGCACGGCGCTCTTGTGGAGTTTTATCGGCATCCTCGTTCGCGCCAATTCGCAGTCAGCTCTTTTGATCGGTGCCGTCACGGCAATATTTATGGCGCTCTTTATCCTGCTCGTCGGCAGGCCCGTCCTCCGCGTCAGTCGTCTTATTGTCCTTGTGGCCGTCTGTAACTTCGTGACGGGCACCACGTTTAACTTTGCCAACCAGCTCACGACGGTCGGCAACGCAATCGTCCTGCAGTACACCTCGATGATTTTCGTTATCGTGTATCAATCGCTCGCAACTCGCACGTTGCCCTCGCCTGCGAAGATTGCCTCCGTGGTGGTTGCTTTTACGGGTATGGGACTTTTCTTTTTAGGCGATTTGAGTGCCGAGGGCATGCTCGGCAACCTGCTTGCCGTCATTTCGGGCGCCACCTTTGGGCTGTGTTTCTTTTTAAACTCTCGCCCCGATGCGTCGCCCATGGTGTCCTCGCTCATCTCCTGCGGCATCTCGATACTGCCGATCGTCTATTTTGCCGGCGACCTAGGTTCCGTAAAACCCTTTGAGTGGGGGCTTATGCTGGTGCATGGCCTTTTTTGCAGCGGCCTTGCGAGTGTGCTGTATGCCAAGGGGATTGCGCGCACTAACGCGTTTGCGGCCAACTTGGTTTGCATGAGCGAGGTCGTGCTCGCTCCCTGCTGGTCGGCGCTCCTCTTTGGCGAGGTCTTTCGCTGGAACGAGTTTTTGGGCGCGGCGATAATCGTTTTGGTGATTGTAGGCAACTTGGCATACGATGCCTTTGGCGATGGCTTTCTGGTGGCGCTTGTCCGCCATCGAAACAAAGAGCGCGCCTGACGGGATACGTCTGCCGTTTACGGTAAAAAACACCCCGCTGAGCGAGTGGTATTAAATAGTAAGAACCTGCATACCTATAATTGGTATCAAATCATTTGTACCTGGCATGGGTGTTAGCAGCACACCAGGTACGCTTCGAGCCGTGGAATCGAACTCCCGGAATTGATATCAACAACGCGCGCGACGGGAGTGACGACGGTTCGAGATTCTTAATTGGGAGGAACTATGCTTGTCCAAGCAATCCTCGTCGGCTTAGTCGGAGCGTTTGGATGTCTCGACTACCAGCTCGGCACCCTTTACGCGTTCCGCCCCATCGTCCTGTGCCCGCTCGTGGGCCTGGTGCTGGGGGACCTGCAGACTGGCCTTGCCGTTGGCGCCAGCCTGGAGCTGCTGTTCATGGGTTCGGTTTCCATCGGCGCCTACGTACCGCCTAACGAAACCATCGGCGGCGTACTCGCCTGCGCGTTTGCCATACAGCTCGGTCAGGGTACCGAGACAGCCATCGCGCTTGCCATGCCCATCGCCGTCCTTTCGCTGACGTTCGACAACATTACCAGTGCCTTGTTCCCCGTGTTTGTCGATATGGCAGATAAGTTCGCCCTCAAGGGAAATCTCAAAGGCATCTACGCCGTCCATTGGGGACTTGGAATCTGGGGCTGCGTCGAGTACTTCTTGCTGTGCGGCGGCGCATTCTACTTGGGGTCCGACGCCATCCAGGGCCTGCTCGACTTCATCCCGTCCTTTGTGATTGATGGTTGCGGCGTTGCAGCCAACATCCTGCCGGCCATGGGCTTCGCCATGCTCGGCCGCCTGGTGCTCACCAAGCAGCTCGTGCCCTTCTACT
>CABQZS010000120.1 GCA_902468695.1 uncultured Collinsella sp. | reverse complement strand
GGTCAAGTCCTGGGCGGACATCGCCCGCGCCGTCTTCGACGCCGCCAACGGCAACGGCGACAGGGTCGTGCCGGTTTCGACCGCCGACTACTACGCCGGCGCCGCCGGCCCCATCGCCCCGCGCCCGGTCCACTCCGCGCTCGACCTTTCCAGGCTCGAGTCGGTCGGGTTCCACATGCCCGACTGGGAGGAAGAGCTAAAACTTCATTTTGATTAGATGCCTTTAGTACATTGTTTGCATTCTTAAAATCAGTGAGAATGCAAACAATGCCATGGGCATTTATGCCATTTTGCCAAGTTGCACTAGGAATTTTTTGGATGGTTTTCAATGCATTTTAAACTTGCAAATTTGATTTTTAACGGATCTGATGCGATGTTGCAGTATCCATTGCTTTGCTATAGGGCAACGGAGGGTCTTGTTATTCCAACTTCGAATGGCGCTATTGAAATCATGAAATCGACCAATGTTGATTTCACAACATATTTTAATGCGCTATCCATTTATAAGTGGCGAAAATACACTACTGCAAAGGCGTTTTATCTTCATATCGAGTATTGCGGCTCCGCCTTAACGCTTCAGCAGACGTATGCAAATAATTATTCTTGGATTCCTTCTACAATTGATGGCTCTGCGGTTAGTTTGCAACGATCCGATGAATGGAGTACGGCTGAAATCGAACTCTCCCTTTGTGAGGGAGAGATTCTGCACGCTTTTAATATCAGTACTGAAGGCCCTGTTAATATTCGGAATGCGTATTATTATTGCGATTGTGAAGAACTGGATATTCATCCAGTTGAGCTAGCGCTTGCAACTACTACGTTTAAAAAAGAAGACTATATTGTCCGTAACGTATCTCTTTTACAAAAGAACATTATTGATTCTGATGAAGAGATTGCTGATCATTTCCACGTACACATTATTGATAATGGCCGTTCGCTGAATAGTGCAAACCTGGATTCATCGCGTGTTACTGTTCATCCAAATCCTAATGTCGGCGGGTCTGGTGGTTTTGCTCGGGGGATGATTGAGTCACTTGAGCAGAATCCTAAAGCGACTCATGTTCTCCTGATGGACGATGATGTCGAGGTTCTTCCCGAGAGTTTTATCCGCACTTTCAACCTGCTCTCTCTTCTCAAAGAAGAATATGCTGAGGCCTTTTTATCGGGTGCCATGATGAGCTTGGAAGAGCCCAATTTGCGTACCGAGGATTTAGGGTTCTTTACTGCTAAGGGAACTTTTTCTCCCCTTAAGCCTGCAGGCTATATGACCTCACTTCATGATGTCGTTGAGACCGAGATATATAAGGCCCCAACTGGCCTTTATGAGGACACTGCCCAACAGTATGCTGGCTGGTGGTATTGCGTTATACCTACCGCAACGATTGAACGTGAGGGGTTGCCCTTGCCCTTATTTGTTCGTTCTGATGATGCTGAGTATGCGCTTCGTTGCAAACCCAAGTTCATGTCCATGAATGGTATTTGCGTTTGGCATAATTCCTTTAAGTTTAAGTATAGTGCTGCCGTGGAGCGTTATCAGGTAAGCCGAAATACGCTAATCAGTCAGGCGACAACTGGCGCTGCGCCTCTCTCTGATTTTCTTTATGAGATTCGTCGTGAAGTTGAGCTCGACTTGAAGAAATTTAATTACGATGAAGCTGCTCTTGCCGTAAAAGGTCTTGAAGATTTTTTGAGAGGTCCGGAGTGGATTTCTCATCCTGTCGCTGAATCCCGTTTTATGGCGGCAAATCGTGAAAGGGAACAATTGATTCCCATCGAGCAGCTCATCCCTCAGGCACAAGAATTGGGTGTCGACTTGACGCAACTGACTTTTGGCAATTTGAGCCTTGGGGGCGACAGGTCTAGGCTGCAGGCATTTAAGGATTATCTGACCATTAATGGCCACCGTTTTGTTAACGACTCCGCTAAACGTAACGGTAGGGTTGCTGTTATTGATGCTGCGGGATGGGTTTATCCCGCAGGTAAAATCAGGGATGTTGACACGCTTATTGTGGTAGATATGCCTAATAAAAAGGGTGCCATTAGACATATGGATAAGAAGCGATTCAAAGAGGTTTGGAGTCGTTTTCGTAAAGCCGAGAAGGAATTCAAGCGAAACAAAGATAAGATTTATACCGAATACGCTTCGTATAGAGATGTCTTTACTTCGATCGATTTCTGGAAACAGTATTTGAAAGAGGCGTCGGAGTAGTCTTCATGTGAGTGGGTTTCAAGGTGGGACCCACTCATTCTTTTGTATCATATGAGTAATTGTGCTTCGTTCATTGTTTGTTGTTGCGAAGGTTAAGCCATGTCCTTGCTTTCTACTATTAAAAAGATCCTCCCTGGCTCATCCCGATCGTTGCATGCTATGCATGAGGATATGGACCGTCGTTTTGACGAGGTTTTCGCCCGTATTGAGCAGGCCGATAACGGTATCAATATGAATATCAATTACAAATTCGATACTCGGCTATTTCCAGAAATTGAATTGCTCAAGCAACGCCAACAAAGTCTGTCAGAACAAATGAGGCTTCGCTTTGAATTGTTAGCGCGACGTGCGTACCCCGATCTCACCCCTTTTGAGCTCCGTTGCAAAATCTTTGATGCATTGCCCGACGCCGAGGGTGATATTCGATTGATGCAGCAGGCAAACGCGGCGTTGATGAGTAAGCTAGACGCGATTTGTGCTGCCAATAATATTCAATACTGGCTTTCTTATGGTTCTCTTGTTGGCACCTTGTCTCGATCGGGTTTTATTCCTTGGGACGACGATATTGATATCTGCATGCTTAGGTCCGATGTGGATAAGCTCACTGCCGCTTTAAAAGACGACCCTGAATATCAAATCACTCTTGTATATGACTGGTTTGTAAAGTGCCGTCAAGTTCGCTTTTGTTCAACTAATTCGCTTATACCTTGTTTTGTGGACATTTCGATTTACGACCGTGCGGCCGAGAATTCCAAGCGCGCGAACGATCGACTTAGGCAACTCAGAATTGAGCTTATGGATTTCTTTGACAAAAATGAACATGAGTTTAGTTTTTGGAAAGATAATCCTTGGATGTTTCATCCCGACAGTGGTCTTAGCGTGCAGTGCGGGGATGTTGACTTGGAAGCTCAGAGAACAGTTGTTTCTTCTGCGGAGATTGATCTTGTCCAGAGCGTATTCGATTCGTTTAACGAAAAGGCTCATGCACTTGGTTTGTTGACCGATGAGCCTCATGGCGATTTTGCATACGCGATCGATAACGTTTTTGATGCCCCTAAGCGAAAAATAATTTGGGATCGCAACGATATTCTTCCCGTAAGAAAGCATCCGTTTGGCGGTTTCTCTTTTTCGGTTCCTGCGAAAGCGGAAAAGGTCGCTGACGCCTGTTATCCTGGATGGCCTTACATGCCTATGGACATCTGCGGGCATGATCATTTTGCAAAGGATGTTTTGTCTGATCCTGATGTTCGCTCCGCGATGGCAAAGTTTGTCGTCGAATGTAATTAGTAGTTACAACGGCTTTGATTAAGGTATTTGAAATGCAGTTTAAACTTGCGAATGTTGTACTTAAAGTTGAAAAGCATGCAAAGGATTTTCCCGAACTCTACTATCGCGTGCTCTCTGGTGATGCTTCGTATGATGACGACATTCATTCACTTCATATCAATGGAAACGTTGACTTTTTGACGTATGTGAATGGCTTATCTGCTGGCAAATGGCATCAATATGCGTCTGTTGGCGACGTCGTCTTGCATATGGCTTTATTTGGCAGGGGCCGGGTTGTCGTTCATGGAGTGAGATCTTGCGAACTGAATCCCGTCGAGCTTAAATCTTATCCTTTTGATGGCGATAAAGTTGATCCTTGCGTTCTCGATATCGATATCGATACAACCGGCTACGACTTGATCGGTTTTAGGATTGAGAGTGATGAGAGCTATTCCGTAGACCTCTTGAACGCCTCTTATCTGACTGATGTTCCTGAGGACTCAATTAACCAGATCAATCTTGCTCTTTCTACTACTACATTTAAGAATGAGCAGTACATTCTTCCGAATATTGAACTCGTTAAAGCAGGCATCTCCAAAGAGGACGGTCCGATTCGCGACCACTTCCACATGTTTGTCGTCGACAATGGGCAGACGCTCGATTCTGCATCACTTTCCGATGGGCTAGTCACCGTGCTCCCGAATCCCAATACGGGCGGTTCGGGGGGGTTCGCGCGTGGAATGATGGCGGCTACTGAAACTCCTGATCGGTTCACCCATATCATCTTGATGGATGACGATGTCTCTATCATGCCCGAGAGTTTGATTCGTACGTTCAACCTGCTCTCTCTTGCTAGGGGCAAATATAAGGATGCCTTTATTAACGGCGCCATGCTTTCGATGGAGGATCCCACTCGTCAGTTTGAGGATGTCTCGTATGTGACGACTACTGGTGCCTATCGTCGAGTAAAAGAAGATCTGAATGTTGGCAAGCTGGCTGACATTCTCGAAAACGAGCGTACGAGTGTTGAGGTTGACCAGGCCTATGGAGCTTGGTGGTATAGCTGCATTCCGGTGAAGGCTATCGAAAAGAACGGTCTTCCCATGCCTTTCTTCATCCGCTGTGACGATGTTGAGTTTGGCATGCGCAATAAGCCTGTCTACATGACCATGAATTGCATTTGCGTGTGGCATGCAAGCTTTGAGGGGCGTTTCCGCGCTTCGGTTGACTGCTACCAGTACTTCCGCAACTTCTTTGCCATGATTTCACTCGATGATTGTGCTGATGAGAAAATGTTTGTCCTTCGTATTCAGCGAGGGGTACGTCAGAACTTGCGCGATATGGATTATCAGGCTGCTGAGTTTATCCTTGATGGCTTTGAGGACTATCTGCGCGGCCCTGAGTATCTCCAGAAGCTTGATGGCGCCGCGACGATGATTGGTAAGGGTAAGTTAAACGAAAAGCTGATTCCTGTTTCCGAAATGGATCCAGAGCTTCTTCGCAAGGCTGGGGTTACGGAGCAAGTGCTCGCTAATGTTAATCTGGAATTCCATCCTTCGAAATTTATGAAGTATTGGAGATCTATTCCTTACGACAAACACTATCTTCCCGATGCGCTGTTGCGCGGAAAGCCCGGCTATGCAGTTAAGAATGGCAGCTGTACGCTTGAAGGCAATTCGACGCGTTGCAAGACGCTGGTATTTCTTGATCCGACCCGCGAGAAGGGGTCGGTCCGCACGATGGATCGGGCGCGGTTCAAGAGTATTCGCCGCCGAGAGCACGAACTGATGGCGCGCTATCGTAAAGAGGGCAAGAGTGTCAGGGGGGCATGGAAAGATGCCATGCCGTACATGACTTCGCGAGAGTTTTGGGAACAGTATTTAGGTCTGAAATAAGAAGAGGTCCGGATTAAGTCCGGACCTCTTCTTATTTTGAATAGGTTTTATAGGCTTGTAACTCCCATTGTTTTCTTTCGACTTTTGCAACTGAGTCGAGGATTAGTCCCGTTGCTAGGCTCAACCCACACAGGAACATGAATGAGGCCGCAAGTATGGCCGTGGAGAAGCGGGGGACTAAGCCGGTTTGGAAGTACTCCACAACAATTGGAATTCCGAGGGCAAGGCCTATGATGGCGAAGATGAGCGCTATAAGGGTAAAGAACTTGAGCGGACGATAGTCTTTAAAGAGCGTTCCAATCATTGCGATGACCTTGATGCCGTCGCTAACGGTGTTGAGCTTGGACTCGGAGCCTGCGGGCCGATCGCGATACTCCACCGGCACGTCTTTAATTCGCCAGCGGTGATCGACAGCGTGGATGGAGAGCTCGGTCTCAATCTGGAAGCCCTCGCTCAAAACGGGGAAGGTCTTGACGAAGGGTCTGCTCATGGCTCGGTAGCCGGTCATCACGTCGTCAAAGCTGTAGCCGTAAATCCACTTGATCATGGCGCGAACAAGATTGTTGCCAAAGCCGTGGAAGGCCCTCTTGTTCTCTTCGGCATAGGTGCCGTTTGACAGGCGATCGCCAACGGTCATATCGGCTTCGCCGTTAAGGATGGGCTCGCAAAGCGCCTTTGCCGCCTCGGCGGGGTAAGTGTCGTCTCCATCAACCATTAGATAGCATTCGGCGTCGACATCACGGAACATTTGGCGGCACACGTTGCCTTTGCCCTGTCTGGGCTCGTGGCGCACCGTGGCACCGTGCTGCTTGGCGATTTGCGAAGTGCCATCAGACGAGTTGTTGTCATATACAAAGACGGTTGCACCGGGTAACTCTCGATGAAAATCGTCGACAACTTTGCCAATCGTCAGCGCTTCGTTGTAGCAGGGGATTATGACGGCGGTATTCGAATAGTCCATGTAGGACCTCCTTTAATGAATCAACGGGTCGAAAGTATACCTATCGTCTGCCCCTTTGATTAGATATGGGTTAGTTCTCCAGATTTGTTGCGGTGAGTTATCGTCAACGTGGGAGGGCTATACTTTCCACTGTTATGTTTTACGAGACAAGGAGATGGTCCGTGGCTGACAACGTAGAGAGTCAGAAAGCGGTGGCTAAACCGGCCTCTCACGCTAAAAATGATTTTGAAAAGGACAAGTTCATTCTTAAGCAGCTTGTCACCAAAGATTTTAAGATTAAATATCGTCGCAGTGTTCTGGGTGTGGCATGGTCCGTGCTTAACCCGCTGCTGATGATGATTGTTATGTCGATCGTGTTTTCGACAATCTTCGCGCAAGGTCGCAATGGTTCTATTACGCCCGAAATGTATCCGCTTTACTTGATCGTCGGTAACGTGACGTTCTCTGTCATGTCCGAGTCGACGAACCAAGCGCTTATGTCCATCATTTGGGCTTCCTCTCTGCTTAAGAAGGTTAAGGTGCACCGTTGGGTCTTTCCGGTGCAGAAGGTGCTGTTCTCGCTCGTTAACTTCGCCTTCTCTTTGGTTGCCGTCGCCTTGGTTATGCTTTGGTTCCACGTGCTTCCCACCTGGCATTTAATTCTGCTGCCGGTTTGCTTGCTCCTGCTCATGTGTTTCTGCATGGGCTTGGGCATGATGCTGTCTGCGCTGGCGGTTTTTTTCCGCGATGTTATGCACCTGTGGACCGTTGTTATCACGGCCTGGATGTATCTGACGCCGATTTTCTGGACAACCGACTTCATTAGCAAAATGGCACATTGGATCCAGGTCCTTGTGGTTGTGAATCCCATGTACAACTACCTCCAGTTTATGCGTGATATCTTCCTGTTTAATACCGTGCCTTCTGCGCTTACCTTTGGGCTGTGTGTTGTTTGGGCTATTCTTGCTCTTGCTATTGGTTACGCCGTCTTTCACAAGACCGAGCACAAGTTTATCCTCTACATCTAAGGAGTGCTGCTCATGACTGAATCTGCTATTGATTACAGCAAGCAGCCCCTTGCTGTTGAGGTCAAAGACGTCACCATGATCTTTAACATGGCGTCCGAGTCGCTTACGAACCTCAAAGAGTATTTTATTAAGCTCGCGAAGCATGAGCTGTTCTTTGAGGAATTCCGTGCGCTTAAGCACATTTCATTTGATGTGCATCGTGGCGAGGTCGTTGGCCTTGTTGGTACTAACGGTTCCGGCAAGTCTACGATGCTCAAGATCATCGCTGGCGTTTTGGAGCCCAGCGAAGGTGAGGTTAAGGTTCACGGCAATATTGCGCCGCTGATTGAGCTTGGTGCTGGCTTTGACCCGGAGCTTACGGCTCGTGAGAACATCTATCTGAACGGTGCGCTGCTTGGCTATACCAAGGAGTTTATCGACGCTAGTTTTGACGAGATTATTGAGTTCGCCGAGCTTAAAGACTTCGTTGACATGCCCTTGAAGAACTTCTCGTCGGGTATGGTCGCGCGTATCGCCTTTGCTATCGCTACGATTACCGAGCCCGATATTCTCATCGTCGATGAGACGCTTTCTGTTGGCGATGTCTTTTTCCAGCAGAAATGCGAGCGCCGTATTCAGCACTTTATTGAGAGTGGCGACGTCACGGTCTTGTTCGTTTCTCATTCCATGGAGCAGGTTGAGCGTATTTGCCAGCGTGCTGTGTGGATCGAGAAGGGTGATCTGCGCATGGATGGTCCCGTGGACGAGGTCTGCAAGGCGTACCACGACCAGTTCAAGTAGGTTATAATTTATTGGCCGTGTGAACTTGTACCCGCTTGGACGCCCGGCTTTATGCTCCATTAGCTCAGTTGGATAGAGCAGGGGACTTCTAATCCCAAGGTCGACGGTTCGAATCCGCCATGGAGCACCAGAGAGTTTTTGAAGACCCGGTATAATGCCGGGTCTTTGCTTTTGGGCATGTGGGCGTGCAGTGCTCCCTCAACAATAAGCCCGGTGTAGCATCGCTGCACCGGGCTTATTGCTTCTTGCGAATTTGGTTGTCGTTCTCGAGTCGTTGAGCTCCCTACGCCTCTGTCGGCTCCACGCCCAGCTCGTTGCGGACGAGCTCGAAGGCGGCGGCGATGGCCTTGTCCATGTCGTAGTACTTGTAGCCGCCCAGGCGACCGGCGAAGACCACGTCGCCCTCCTGCGCCGCCAGCTCCTCGTACTGCTTGTAGAGGGCCTCGTTCTTGGCGTCGTTGATGGGGTAGTAGGGCTCGTCGCCGGGCTTCCAATCCGCCGGGTACTCGCGCGTGATGACGGTCTTCTCCTGCGTGCCGAACTCGAAGTGCTTGTGCTCGATGATGCGGGTATAGGGGACCTCGCGCTCGGTGTAGTTGACCACGGCCACGCCCTGGTGGTCCTGCTCGTCGAGTGTCTCGGTCTCGAAGCGCAGGCTGCGGTACTCGAGTGTGCCCAGCTTAAAGTCGTAGAACGCGTCGATGGGGCCGCAGTAGATCGTCTTGGCGGCGATATCGGGCTCGGCGGCGATCAGCTCCTTGTACTCCACGCCGCAGCGCACCTCGACGCCCTCGAGCATGTTGGCGACCATCTTGGTGTAGCCGCCCATGGGGATGCCCTGGTAGCGGTCGTTGAAGTAGTTGTTATCGTAGGTAAAGCGGCAGGGGAGGCGCTTTATGATGCTCGCGGGCAGGTCCTTGCAGTCGCGGCCCCACTGCTTCTCGGTGTAGCCCTTCACGAGCGTCTCGAAGATGTCGCGGCCGACGAGCGACAGCGCCTGCTCCTCGAGGTTTGTCGGCTCTCCGATGTTCTCGGCGGCCACCTGCTCGGCAATCTTGGCCTTGGCATCTGCCGGCGTGACGACGCCCGGCCACATCTTGGCGAAGGTGTTCATGTTGAAGGGCATGTTGTACATGTTGCCGTGGAAGTTGGCGACCGGCGAGTTGACGTAGTTGTTGAACTCGGCGAAGCGGTTGACGTAGCCCCAGACGTCCTTCATGGAGGTGTGGAAGATGTGCGCGCCGTAGCGGTGGACTTGGATGCCCTCGACGTCCTCGGTGTAGACGTTGCCGGCGATGTGGTCGCGGCGGTCGATGACCAGGACCGACTTGCCGGCGCGCTTGGCGGCATTGGCGAAGACGGCGCCCGAAAGGCCGGCACCGACGACGAGGTAATCGTACTGGGACATGGATATGCTCCTTTGTATGTCGATTGGACAGTTACTTTAGTTTAGGGACAAACATATCTGATGTCTTTGTCCCAGGGATTAGTGTAGCAGATGCTCTTTCAACAGCTCTAGCGCATGTGCGTAGCCCTTCAGGCCCTCGCCGGTGATGGTGGCGAAGCAGGCTAGGCGTGCATAGCTCACCTGGCGGAAGTCCTCGCGGGTCTCGACGGCGCTGATGTGGACCTCGACGGCAGGGATGGCGACGGCCTTGAGGGCGTCGAGGATCGCGACGCTCGTATGCGTATAGGCGGCCGGGTTTATGACGATGCCGTCGACCTTGCCGTAGGCCTCCTGGATCTTGTCGACGATGCTGCCCTCGTGGTTAGACTGGAAGACCTCGACCTCGTCGAAGCCCTGTGCGGCGCCGGCATCCTTGCAGATCTGGACCAAGCGGTCGTAGTTGTCGCTACCGTAGATACCCGGCTCGCGAATACCGAGCATGTTAAGGTTGGGACCGTTAATGACGAGTGCTTTCATGGTTGCTTCCTTTGCGGTTGGAAAACCACCACAAAGGTGCCTGTCCCCTTTGTGGTGGTTTTGGTTAGAGAGCGGGTGGGAGGGTGTCGAGGAGGGCTTGAGCGGTGTTGGCGGCGCAGTCGCGTGAGTCGATGATGTAGTCGGCCCAGGCGCGGTAGCGCGGCATGCGCTGCTCGGCGAGCTTGTCGATGCCGTCGCGCGCGGTGATGGGGCGGCCCTTGTGGGCGAGCTCGTCGAGCTTGCGGTTGAGCATCACGACCTGGCTGTTTTGGTGCAGCAGCGGGTAATTCTCGTCGCGCGTGACCACGCCGCCGCCGGTTGAGAGCACCAGGCCGCTGCGCTTGGAGATGTCGGACAGCGCCGCCGTCTCCTGCTCGCGGAAGGCCGCCTCGTCGCACTCGACGATATAGTCGGCACAGGGCATGCCCAGACGCTTTTCAAGCGCGGCGTCCAAGTCGATGTGCTCTCGCCCCGTGCGCAGGGCAATCTGCTCGCCCACGCGGGTCTTGCCCGAACCCGGCATGCCGATCAGAGCAATGTTTTGCTCGCGGCGGGACAGACGCTCCGTTACGTCCAAGATGCGCTTGCGCGGGGTGACCTGGCCGGTATAGCGCTCAACGGCCTGTGCCGCCTGTGCCACAAGCATGAGCAGACCACCGATGCAGGGGATGCCGCGGCGCTCGGCCTCGAGCATCAGGCCCGTGCGGGCGGGGTTGTAGACAATGTCGATAACGCCTTCGAGCGCATCGAGCCCTTCGAGTGTGCAAGGCGCATCGGGGCAGTGGGGGAACATGCCGGCGGGTGTGCAGTTGACGAGCAGTGCCGCATCGGATTGCTGCGCGATGTTGTCGTAATTGACCTCGCTCGTGCGACCCACGGGTACGACGACGGCGCCCAGGTCTCCCAGCACCATACTTGCCGTGGTGCCGGCGCCGCCGGTGGCTCCGAGCACGAGGACCTTCTTGCCGGCAACCTCAACCCCCAGCTCCTCGACCAGGCACTGAAAACCGAAGTAGTCAGTATTATCGCCGCGCAGGCGCCCGTCAGACAGGCGCGTGATGGTGTTGACGTTTCCCATGCGCTCGGCGAGTGGGCTCAGCTCGTCCAGGTACTCCATGACGGCGCGCTTGTAGGGGATGGTCACGTTGGTGCCCTCCCACTCGTCGCCCGTCATAAAAGCCTCAAGATCCTCGGGTTCACGCTCAAAACGCACATACTCCAGGCCTGCGAGCTCTTTGTAGATGGTCGGGGTGTAGCTGTGGCCCAGCACGCGGCCCAGCACTCCGTAGGGGCGGGTTGCGGCGGTATCGGTCATCTAGAGCACCTCCGTGTAGCTGCCAAAGTAGGTGAAGCTCTCGCATACGTCGTCGATAGAATCGAGCAGGTCGTTGAGGGCCTTGCTGCCAAAGGGGCAGTCCAGATCAAAGTAGAACATAAACTCAAAGTCGCGGCCGGGGATGGGGCGGCTCTCGAGCTTGATGAGGTTGATATTGAGCGCGTAGAAGCGCTCGAGTACGCGATAGAGCGCACCCGGCTCGTTGGCCGTGGTGATCATGAGCGAGGTACGGTTGGCGCCGGGGTAGACGCGCGGCTCGCGGCTGATGACGACAAAGCGCGTGTAGTTGTTGTCCGAGTCCTGAATGTTGGGCTCCAGCACCTCCAGGCCATAGAGTGCCGCGCAGCTGCGCGAGGCGATGGCGGCGACGTCGGTGCGCTCGGAGTTGGCGACCATCTCGGCCGACATGGCGGTGTTGGGGTACTTGGAGGCGTGCAGATTATGGCCCTCGATATAGCCAGCGCACTGCGCGATGGCCTGACCGTGGCTGTAGACCTCGCGTATGTCCGCGAGCTTGGTGCCGGGCTTGACGAGCAGGTTGTGATCGATCTTGAGGCGAAGCGAGCGCACGATATGGAAGTTGAACTGTGCGAGCAGGTCGTAGACGGCGTTTACCGAGCCGGCGGTTGAGTTTTCGATGGGCAGTACGCCAAACTCGCAAAAGCCGTCGCGCACGGCGCGCATGACGCCCTCGAAGGTCTCGAAGAACGCAATATCCGGCACGTCGAAGAGTTTGCACGCGGCGATCTGGCTATAGGCACCTTCCACGCCCTGGCAGGCAACGGTGGCCGTTTGAGGGAAGGGCGTGTCAAAGGCTGCAGCCGTGGCGTGGGCCTTTTGCGAGACGGTGATGCCCTTGAGCTCGTTGATGTAGCGCTGCTGCTCGGCCTTGCTCATGCTCATGAGGAGACGGAACAGGGTGATGGTCTGGGCCTCGTAGCGCTCGGGCGCACGGCTGGCGAGGTTGTTGAGCTTGGAACGCTCGCGGGCGGGGTCGAAGACGGCCTTGCCCATCTCGATTTTTGACTTGGCGACTTCGGTGGCAATGTCCATGCGCTCGACAAAGCTGTTGAGGAGCGTGGTATCGATGCCATCGATGGCCTGGCGGATGTCAGCAAGGTCCATAGGGACCCCTTTCACGTGTCGGTGATTTTTCTGGGACGGGGATTAAAAAATCACTGGGTACACAATGATTTTTTAATCCCCGTCCCAGAAAAATCACTGGGTGGGCGTGGGGGCCGGAGTTGGCCCCCAGAGATTTTTAGAGCTGTCCGGCGTCCTCGAGGAGGGCGTCCCAGATGGCGAGGGCGGCGGCTGCTTCGGCTACGGGGACGGCTCGGGGGACGATACAGGGATCGTGACGGCCGTGGACCGAGAGCTCGGCATTTTCCATGGCGTCCATGTCCACCGTCTGCTGCTCGCGGCCAATTGAGGGCGTCGGCTTTACGGCCATGCGCCACATGACGGGCGCGCCGGTCGAAATACCGCCCAGGATGCCGCCGGCGTTGTTGGACTCAACCTCGATCTCGCCGGTCTCGGCGTCGATGCGATACGGATCGTTGTTCTCGCTGCCGCGCATGGCGGCCACGGCAAAGCCCATGCCAAACTCCACGCCCTTTACGGCGGGAATGCCAAACGCGATTTGCGCGATGCGGTTCTCGATGCCGTCGAACATGGGGTCACCAATGCCCGCGGGAGGCCCATAGATGCCGCACTCCACGATGCCGCCGATGCTGTCGAGTTCATCGCGCGCGGCCAGAATTTCCTCGCGCATGCGACCGGCAGCGGCGGCGTCAATGCAGGGCAGGTCGTTCGTAAGGATCGCCTTGCGGTCGGCCTCGCGATAGACCATGTCGTCCATGGGCAGGTCGGAGATGCCGCCGATCTGCGCGACGTGCGCCATGACCTTGATACCGCGGGCCTCGAGTGCCTGCAGGGCGATGCCGCCGGCGATGCATAAGGGGGCCGTTAGGCGGCCGGAGAAATGCCCGCCGCCGGCGACATCGTGCATGTTGTGGTACTTCACACGCGCCGGGTAATCGGCATGTCCCGGACGGGGCTTGCGGCGCAACTCGGAGTAATCCTTGGAGCGCGTGTTGGTGTTCTCGATAATCGCGGCGATGGGCGCGCCGGTGGTATGTCCATCGACAACACCGGCGATGATGTGAGCGGCGTCGGCCTCGCGGCGTTTGGTCGCGGTCTCGTCGCGACCGGGGGCGCGACGGTCGAGGAAGGCCTGCAGCTTCTCCTGGTCCACGGCGATGCCCGCCGGGATGCCATCGAGCGAGCAGCCGATAGCGGGGGAGTGCGATTGGCCGAAGATACTTAGATGCAAAACGTTGCCAAAGGTCGAGGACATGCTATTCCTCCTCGAGCGTGACCTTGCCGCCCAACAGGCGGTAGTGGTCGAAGAAATCGGGATAGGACTTGTTGACGGCCTCGGCGCCGTGGATCACGACCTCGCCGGTGGCGCGACTTGCGGCGATGGCGGCCATCATGGCGATGCGGTGATCGTTGTGCGAGTCGACCTCGCCGCCAGTAAAGGCGTCGACACCCTTGATGATGAGGTCGTCGCCGGCAATGCGCACCTGTGCGCCCAGTGCGGTGAGCTCGCGGGTGGTAGTGGCCAGGCGGTCGGATTCCTTGATGCGCAGGCGGGCGCAATCGCGGATAAAGGTGCGGCCCTGTGCCAGCGAGGCCACGGCCGAGATAACGGGCACCAGGTCGGGAATGTCGTGGGCGTTCATCTCAAAGCCGGCGAGCTTGTCGGACTGCACGGTGGCGGCGTTGGTGGAGCGCACGATGCGGGCGCCAAAGCGCGAAAGCGCGGCAAGCACGTTGCGGTCGCCCTGTGCGGAGCTCAGCGACACGCCCTCGACGGTGATGGGGTCGGTGCCGATGGCGCCGGCACACAGCCAAAAGGCAGCGTTGGACCAGTCGCCCTCGACGGCCACGTTGCCGGGCGTGCGGTACGAGCCGCTGTTCACGCGGAAGTTCGTGATCTCGGGCTGGCCGTCCCGGGCGGGAATACGCTCGACGTTGACCTCGACGCCAAAGGCCTTCATGGCCTGGATGGTCAGGTTGATGTAGGGGCGGCTCTCAATGAGGCCGGTCACCTGCACGCAGGAGGGCTGGGCGAGCAACGGGGCTGCCAGCAGCAGGCCCGAGATGTACTGCGAGCTCACGTTGCCCGGCAGCACAAAGGTGCCCGGGCGCATGCGTCCGCTCGTCTTGAGCGGAAAACCGCCCAGACCCTGTAGGTCGCAGCCGGCAGCGATGATCTCGTCCGAGAGCGGGGACAGCGGGCGGGCGCCCAAGCGCCCCTGACCCACAAAAGTTGCTTCTGCGCCCAGCGCGCAGGCGACGGGCAACATAAAGCGGAGCGTGGAGCCGCTCTCGCCACAGTCGAGCGTGCCGCCGGCAAGTGCCTTGAGCAGGCCAAATTCAACACTCTTCATGGTGGGGTGGACCTGGAAGCCGTCCTCGACGGTCTCGATGCGAGCACCCAGGGCCGTAAGACAACGCACCGTGGCCTCGATGTCGGCGCAGGTGGTGTTGCAGGTGACGTGTGTCTCGCCGTTGGCAAGCGCAGCGCAGATGATCAGGCGATGCGCCATCGACTTGGATGCGATGGCGGGAACGGTGCCCTTAAGCGGGGACGGGGTGATGCGGGCTAGCATGCGGATGCGTCTCCCTTCTGGCCGAGGCCCTCGGCAATGAGTTCGTGGAAAGTGGAAAGCGGCGTGCGGTCGATGCTGCAGCGGCCAATGCCGTGCGGAATCACCAGGTCGATGGTGTCGCCCGCGCGCTTCTTGTCGTGGAGCGCCTCGGCAAAAACGGCATCGGCCGAAAGCTCGCAGCGGGTCTTGAGGCCATGACGGGCGCAGAGCTCTTCGATGCGGTCGGGCAGCTCGGCGTCGCAAATGCCGTGCAGGGCCGCGGCGCGCGTGATGATGCCCATGCCGATCGACACGCAGTTGCCGTGTCCCAGCTCAAAGTGCTCGCAGGCCTCGACGGCGTGTCCGGCGCTGTGTCCAAAGTTGAGGAGCTTGCGCTGGTTGGTCTCGCGCTCGTCGGCAACGACCACGGCGCGCTTAATGTCGATGTTGCGGGCGATGATGAGCGCCACACGGGCCACGTCCTGGTTGAGGAGCTCCAGCGTGAGCGGGGTCTTCTCCAGCTCGGCGAAGAGCTCCGGGTCGGCGATCACGGCATGCTTGATGACCTCGCCGCAGCCGTCGGCGAACTGTTCGGGTGTGAGGGTGGCCAGGCACCCCACGTCGGCGATAACCACGCTCGGCTGCCAAAAGGCGCCGGCCAAGTTCTTGCCTGCAGCCAGGTCGATGGCGGTCTTGCCGCCCACCGACGAATCCACCATGGCAAGCAGGCTCGTCGGGATCTGCACAAACTTGCAGCCGCGCATGTAGGTGGCGGCCACAAAGCCCGCCACGTCGCCCACGACGCCGCCGCCGAGTGCCACGATCACGTCGGAGCGCGAAAGCTCGTGCTCGGCCACAAACTCCAAAATGGCAACATAGGTTTCGGCGCGCTTATGGGCCTCGCCGGCCTCGAAGGTGCAGATGCTCACCTCGTAGCCTGACGCCTCCAGGTTCTGCTTAACGGGCATCTGATAGAGCGGGCCCACGTTGGTGTCCGTCACGATGACGGCGCGTGAGCCGCCGGCAGTGGCGCGCACGAGCGGTCCCGCCTGCTCCAGCAAAAACGTGCCAACATGCACCTGGTAGGGGCGTGCAGTGTCGATATCGATGGTAATCGCCATAAGCTTCGGTCCTTTCGACCTGGCGTGATAGGTGGTCTAGTGGGAGGCCTCGTCATCGAGCGCGCGCTTGATGCGGTCTCCCTCGGCAAGAAGATTCTCCAGATAGCGCTGGTCGCGGTCCTTGAGCGCACGGCTGTACGCGCCAAGCGACTCGATCAGGTGGTCGATTTCGAAGGCGAGCGCGTCGGCGTCGTCGATCATGAGCTCGGACCACATTTGCGGGTTGAGGTGCGCCACGCGCGTGAGGTCGCGGTAGCTACCGGCCGAAAAGCCGTGGTGGACCTGGGCGGTGGGGCTCTTGACGTAGGCGTTGGATACCACGTGCGCAAGCTGGCTCGTGAAGGCGATGACGCGGTCGTGTTCGGCGGCGCTGGTCACGCTGAACTTGCCAAAGCCCAAGGGGCGCACCATCTCGCGCACCTGGCCCAAAAGCTCCAGCTTGAGCGCATCGTCCACCTCGGGTGGTACGAGCACGAGCGGGGCGCCCTGGAACAGGTCGGCGCGGGAGTGCGCATAGCCCGAGTACTGCGTGCCCGCCATGGGGTGCGCACCCACAAAGTAAAAGCCGTGCTCGCGGGCAAGCTCAAAGGCGCGCTCGCACACGATGCCTTTGACGCCCACGGTGTCGATCACCACGGGACCCATGATGGCGTCGGTGTCGGTGGCGTCGGCGAGCGCCTGGGCGTGCGCCTC
>CABQZS010000119.1 GCA_902468695.1 uncultured Collinsella sp. | reverse complement strand
GGTCACCTCTTGGTACGACAACGAGAACTCCTACACCTCTCAGATGGTCCGCACCATCAAGTACTTCGAGAAGTTCGTTGCTTAATTTAGCTTTTAACGAATAGCTCGTTGAGCGTCTAAAGAAGGGCGCGGCCTTATAGGGCTTACACCCTAGGGTCGCGCCCTTTTTATAAGAAATCGTCTGCCGTAATGGGAGGCAGACACGTACGAAAGGTAGAAGCAAACATGGCCTTTACCAAGAAGACCGTCCGCGACATCGATGTCGACGGCAAGCGCGTTCTCGTCCGCGTTGACTTCAACGTGCCTATCAAGGATGGCGTCGTTGGCGACACCACCCGTATCAAGGCTGCCCTGCCCACCATCAACTACCTCGTTGAGCACAACGCTCGCGTCATCCTCATGAGCCACCTCGGCCGTCCCGAGGGCACCGGCTTCCAGCCCGAGCTGTCCCTTGAGCCTGTCGCCAAGAAGCTCGCTGAGCTCTCAGGTCTCGACGTTGCCTTTGTCGCCGACACCTACGGCGAGAAGGCTGCTGAGGCTGTCGCTGCCGTTGAGCCGGGCAAGGTCCTCGTTCTCGAGAACGTCCGTTTTGACAAGCGTGAGAAGAAGAACGATCCCGAGATCGCCAAGAAGCTCGCTTCCTATGGTGACGTCTTCGTTCTCGATGCCTTCGGTACCGCTCACCGCGCCCAGGGTTCCGTCGTGGGCCCCGCCGCTTACCTGCCCGCCGTCGCTGGCTTCCTGCTCGAGAAGGAGGTCGACACGCTGACCGGCATCTTCGCCGAGCCCGAGCGCCCCTTCGTCGCTATTGTCGGCGGTTCCAAGGTTTCCTCCAAGATCGGCGTTCTCGATCACCTCATCGACTCCGCTGACACCCTGATCATCGGTGGCGGCATGGCCTACACCTTCTTCCTGGCTCAGGGCCTGTCCGTTGGTCAGTCCCTCAAGGAAGAGGACTGGGTCGAGCGCGCTGGCGAGATGCTCAAGAAGGCCGAGGAGAAGGGCGTCAAGATCCTGCTCCCCATCGACAACCGTGTTGCCGATCACTTTGGCGAGGACGCTGTCCCCGAGGTTGTCGCTTCCGACGCTATCCCCGACGATCGTGAGGGCATGGACATCGGCCCCAAGACCGAGGAGCTTTACGCCGAGGCCGTCAAGGGTGCCAAGACCGTGTTCTGGAACGGCCCCATGGGCGTCTTCGAGTTCGACAACTTCGCTCATGGCACCCAGGCTATCGCCGAGGCTGTCGCCGAGGCCGACTGCACCTCGATCATCGGCGGTGGCGACTCCGTCGCAGCTGTCAACAAGTTCAACCTGGCCGACAAGATGAGCTGGATCTCCACCGGTGGTGGCGCTTCCATGGAGCTCGTCGAGGGTAAGGCCCTGCCCGGAGTGGAGGCGCTTCTCGATGCCTAATCGCACCCTTCTTATCGCTGGTAACTGGAAGATGAACAATGACGTCGCCGAGGCCGCCAAGCTCGCCGACGAGCTGGCTCAGGCTCTGCCCGAGGTTCCGGCTGGCGTCGAGGTGCTCGTCTGCCCTCCGACCATAGACATCACCACGGTTCATGACCGCATTCAGGCTGCCCCCATCGCCCTCGGTGCACAGAACGTGTACTGGGAGGCCAAGGGTGCCTTCACCGGTGAGTCCTCTTGCGACATGCTCAAGTCTGCTGGCTGCACCTACTGCATCATCGGTCACTCCGAGCGTCGTGATTACTTCCACGAGACCGACGAGGATCAGAACAAGAAGGCCAAGGCCCTCGTTGCCGCCGGTCTTGTTCCCGTCTTCTGCTGCGGCGAGTCCCTTGAGGTCCGCGAGGCCGGCACCTATGTCGAGCACGTCGTGAACCAGGTCAAGGCTGGCCTTGCTGGTCTTGAGATCACCTGCCCCAAGCAGGTCGTCGTCGCCTACGAGCCCATCTGGGCCATCGGCACCGGCAAGACCGCTACCGCCGAGGACGCTCAGGAGGTCTGCGGCGCTATCCGTGAGACCCTCAAGGAGATGTTCGGCGAGGAGCTCGCTAACGGCATCCGCGTCCTGTACGGTGGTTCCGCTAAGCCCGGCAACATCGCCGAGCTCGTCGCCAAGCCCGACGTTGACGGCGCCCTCGTGGGCGGCGCTTCGCTCAAGGCTGCCGACTTCGCTTCTATGGTCGTCAAGGCAGGCGAGTAGGACATATGGCACAGCGTCATCTTCCTGCACTCCTGATTATCATGGACGGCTGCGGCCTGGCTCCGGCCGATGGCGAGAACGCCGTCGCTGCTGCCAAGACGCCCTTCCTTGACAGCCTGTATGAGAAGTACCCCCACACCACGCTCGGCGCTTCGGGCGAGGACGTGGGTCTTCCCGATGGCCAGATGGGTAACTCCGAGGTGGGCCACCTCAACATCGGTGCCGGCCGCATCGTGTTCCAGGAGCTTTCGCGCATCAACAATGCCATCAAGGACGGCTCCATCGCCAAGAACGAGGTTTTCGTCAAGGCTATGGACGACGTCAAGGCCGAGGGCAAGACCCTTCACCTTATGGGCCTTATGAGCCCTGGCGGCGTTCACTCCCATATGAACCACGTCGAGGCTCTGGTCAAGATGGCTGCCGAACACGGTGTCAAGACCGTTCGCGTCCACGCCTTTATGGATGGCCGCGACGTTGACCCGCAGTCCGGCGCTGGCTACATGAGCGAGTTCTGCGCCTTCCTGGCTAAGATCTCCGAGGAGACCGGTTGCGACGCTCGCGTCGCCACCGTTTCGGGCCGCTATTGGGCCATGGACCGCGACAACCGCTGGGAGCGCATCCAGCGTGCCTACGACGTCATGGTCAATGCGTCCGATGCGGATACCGACCCCGTTGCCGGTATCAAGGCCTACTACGAGAAGGATCCGCGCGGTGACGAGTTCGTCGAGCCCTTCGCTGCCCACAACGAGGGCATCCACGAGGGCGACGCGGCCATCTTCTTCAACTTCCGTCCCGACCGCGCCCGTCAGATGACCCGCGTGTTCACGGACAAGGAGTTCGATGGCTTTGAGCGCGAGCAGATCAAGCTTTCGCACTTTGTGACGATGACCGAGTACGATCCGACGTTTGACGTCGAGGTCGCCTTCCCCAAGACGTTCCCCGAGAACGTCCTGGCCGACGTTATCGCCGCCAACGGCCTGAAGCAGCTGCACACCGCCGAGACCGAGAAGTACGCTCACGTGACGTTCTTCCTCAACGGCGGCATCGAGGAGCCCAAGGAGGGCGAGGAGCGCGTGCTCGTCGCTTCCCCCAAGGTCGCTACCTACGATCTGCAGCCTGAGATGAGCGCTCCCGAGGTTACTGAGAAGCTTGTCGCCGCCATCAACGAGGATCGCGCTGATTTCTACATCGTGAACTTCGCGAACTGCGACATGGTTGGTCACACCGGTGTCTTCGACGCCGCCGTTAAGGCCGTCGAGGCTGTTGACGATGCCCTGTCCAAGGTTGTCCCGGCGATTCTCGCCAAGGGCGGCTTTGCGCTGATTACCGCCGACCACGGCAACGCCGATCACATGTTTGACGTTGCTTCCGACGGTTCCAAGCATCCGTTTACGGCTCACACCACCAACCGCGTGCCGTTCATCATCGTTGATGAGAAGGCCAAGCTCACCGGTATCGAGGACGGCCGTCTTTCCGATATCGCCCCGACTATGCTCACCATGGCTGGTCTGGAGCCTTCCGCCGAGATGACGGGCCGCGTGCTCGCCACCGAGGCCTAATAGAAAACAAATACCGTTTTCTAGTAAGGGGGTTGTCCACAACCGGACAACCCCCTTTTTGGTATTTCTGCCATTTCCACCCCGTCCTTGAGTGGCAGGTAGGGGAGAGCGGGGGATTGTGGTACAGTACTGGAGTTTAAACTGTTCTATTAAGGAGCTTATCTATGGGTCCGTTCCAGATTCTTCTGCTTGTCGTTTGGGCTGTCTCTGCCGTGGCGCTGACGATTCTCGTCCTGATGCATTCCGGTAAGGGCACCGGCGTTTCGGATATGATCGCTAGCTCGTTGTATAACTCCAGCTCTGCCACGGGCGTCATGGAGCAGAACCTCGATCGTCTGACGGTAATTATGGCCGTTGTTTTTGCCGTGTGCGTCGTCCTGTGCATGTTCTTCTTCCCGCAGGGCATCGTCGGCTACTAAGCATCGGCATATATACGTTTGCAATGGGTCTCGCATGTGCGGGACCCTTTTTGTTTACATATTTGTAACAGAGTCAAAATATCCCCACATACTTCGCCCAACTAAAGAAATTCTCGACCGTTAACCGGAATTAGCCCCAAATCGTGCATAAAATGCGCTACTGTATTGCAAAACGTTGGTTCGTTGTGCATAACCAGCCATAGCAGCGGGCGGCGTTTTGATGGTTCGGATCGGATTGTCTCGACATATGTCCGACTGAACATTTCTTTGTCCTATCTCATAAGGAGGATGGCATGGCTGATTCTATGTTCCACCAGCCCGTTATGGGTCGTCGCGCCTTTGTTGGCGGCACCCTCGCTGCGAGCTCCATGGCTTTTCTTGCCGCATGCGGCAAGAAGGGCGGCGACACTTCCGGTTCTGAGTCCGGTTCGACGCTGAACTTCTACATCAACAACCCGGTCTGCATCGACCCCTACAATGTCCAGGAGGACCAGGGCACTCAGGTCGAGTACCAGCTCTTTGACGCTCTGACCTCTTATGACGCCGAGAAGGGCGAGATCGTTCCGCTGGCTTGCGAGTCCTTCGAGGCCAACGACGACGCCACCGAGTTTACCTTCAAGATCAAGAAGGCCAAGTTCCACAACGGTGACGACGTTACCTCCAAGTCCTTCAAGCTCGGTTGGGAGCGTCTGGTCAACACCAAGTCGGCCATCGCTACCGAGTACGGCCCTTCCGAGGTCTCCTATCACCTTTCCATGGTCGAGGGCTATGACGATCTGCTTGCCGGTAACGCCACCGAGCTCAGCGGTGTTACCTGCCCCGACGATGAGACCCTCGTCGTCAAGCTGACTTCCGCTTACGCCGACTTCCCCTTCGTCGCCTCTCACCCGGCTCTGGCCCCGGTTCCCGAGTGCGCCGAGTCCGATGCCAAGAGCTTCTATCTTGCACCGGTTGGTAACGGCCCGTTCATGATGGACGGCAAGTGGGAGGATGGTCAGGAGATCAACCTCAAGAAGTTCGACGATTACTATGGCGACAAGGCCAAGATCGATGGCATCCACTTCCAGGTCATCAAGGACATGGAGACCGCTTACAAGGAGTTCCAGGCCGGTAACCTCGATGTCTGCGACGTTCCCGTTGCTCAGATCGACGCCGCCAAGAAGGATCGCGGCGTGTCCAAGGACGGCTACACCATGGGTGACGGCGAGCGCATGCTGCTCGGCTCCGAGCCTTCCACCTACTACCTGACCTGCAACAACACGGCCGAGCCGTTCAACAACGCCGACCTGCGCAGGGGTATCTCCCTGGCCATCAACCGTGAGGCTATCTGCAAGACCATCTTCAAGGGTACCCGTACCCCCGCCGACGGCATTGTTCCTCCGGGCATCGATGGCTACAAGGAGGGCGCATGGGAGTTCTGCGCCTACGACGTCGACAAGGCTAACGAGTACCTCGACAAGGTCGCTCCTGCCGGTGCTAACGGTGACCGTGGCATTAACGTGACCCTTTCCTACAACCAGGACGGTGGCCACAAGGAGATCATGGAGTCCATCATCGGCGACCTCGCCAAGGTTGGCGTTACCGCTGTCTCCGATACCCCCGAGTGGTCTGCCCTGCTCGAGCAGTATCAGAACTTCAACTATCAGTTCGGTCGTCTGGGTTGGATTGCCGACTACCCGATCATGGACAACTTCCTGTATCCGCTGTTCCACTCCGACTCCCTCGGTGGCGACAACCGCTCTGGTTACAACAACCCCGAGTTCGACGCCAAGGTCGACGAGGCTCGCACTACGGTTGACGACGAGGAGCGCGTCGCTAAGATGCAGGAGGCCGACGCAATGGTCGCTGCCGACTGCCCGGTCATCCCGGTGATGTTCTACACGCACACCATCGTCGGCTCCGATCGCATCAAGCACCTCTATGTCGATCCGCAGAAGCATGCCGAGCTGGGTACCGCTGAGCTCGCCTAAGAGTTTGCAGCTTCCGTGAGGGTCAAGTATTTACGTAGACCTCATGGGAAACATACAGTTCTCCCTAACCTGGGGTAAACTGGCTGATGGTAATTTTGGGATGCCGGTCTGGCGATCGGCATCCCATTTAGGTTAATCCCTAGATAGGGGAGTGGTATGGGTAAGTACATCGTTAAACGTGTGCTTCAGTTCATCCCGGTGTTTTTGGGCGTTACGCTGATTCTGTTCGCCCTCCAGAATATCGTGCCGGGAGATCCGATCAAGCTGATCGGTGGAGACAAGGCTCTGTCCCCCGAGGTGGAGCTTCAGCTTCGCGTCCGCTATCACCTGGTCCAGTCGGACGAGGACGGCAACGCGATCCTTGACGAGAACGGCGACCCCGTTCAAACGTCGCTCGTAGACCGTTACTTGTATTACATGAACGGCCTGCTTCATGGCGATCTGGGCAATTCGTATCAGCGCAAGCTGCCGGTAACGGAAATCTTTGCCCAGAAGTATCCGTATACGGTCAAACTCGCCGCGTGCGCCATCGTGCTCGAGGCAATCATGGGTATCGGTGCGGGTATCATTTCGGCGGTTAAGCGTTATTCCTTCTGGGATATTTTGGTAACGCTCACCACGTCGATTCTCGTTGCCGTCCCGGCTTTCTGGCTCGGTATGTTGTTGCAGCTGTTCTTTGGCGTCATTCTCAAGGACGCCACGGGCGGTGCATTCTCCATGCCGATCTCGGGTGCCGGTGGTTCCAGCTCTCAGTATCAGGATTGGATGCACTATGTGCTTCCGACCATTACGCTGGCTTCGGTTTCGACCGCTTATGCTGCGCGCATTATGCGCTCGCAGCTGCTTGACGTCATGAACCAGGATTACATCCGTACGGCAAAGGCCAAGGGTCTCTCCAATCGTGCGATCATCATCAAGCACGCGCTTAAGAATGCACTCATCCCCGTCGTTACCTATATTGGTGTCGACTTTGGCGGCATGCTTTCGGGCGCCATCCTGACCGAGACGGTCTTTAACTGGCCCGGTATCGGCTATGAGGTCTATCGAGCCATTAGCATGCGTGACTGGCCCATCGTTATGGGCGGCGTTACGCTCATCGTCGTCGTCGTCATGGTGATCAACCTGCTCGTCGACATTAGCTATGCATTCCTCGACCCGCGCATCCGCCTTGGCGGTCCGTCGGATAAGGCCTAAGGGAGGTACGTCTCATGCAGGAAACTGATTCTCAGTCTCAGGAGCAGGCTACCGCCACCAAGGCCGCATCTGCTCCCGCCAAGTCCCGCACGCTGTGGGGCGACGCTTTTAAGCGTCTTCGTAAGAACAAGCTCGCCGTTATCGGTGTCTGCTGGATCATCATCGTCGTTGTGGTTGCCCTGACCGCAGATCTGTGGGCTAAGCCCTGGCTCGGTTCGCCGACGGCTTCCGACTCGACCACCATGGCTCAGACGTCGCTGCTGGCTCCGTGTGCCGAGCACCCGTTTGGCACCGACGCCCTAGGTCGTGACATTCTCGTCCGCGTTATCTACGGTGCACGTGTTTCGCTGTCCGTCGGCATTATGGCCACCGCGATCTCCACGCTGATCGGTCTGGTTATGGGTGCTCTGGCGGGTTTCTACGGCGGCATCTGGGATACGATCATCATGCGCTGTGCGGATATCTTCCTGGCGTTCCCGTACGTGCTGTTCGTTGTCGCCATGATCGCCGTTATCGGCCGTGGTCTTCAGAACGTCTTTATCGCCATCGGTATTCTCGGCTGGCCTTCGATTGCGCGCGTCTTCCGCTCTGCAATCTTGACGGTTAAGGAAAACGACTATGTTGACGCTGCGCGCGCGATGGGTGCATCCGATGTTCGTATCGTCGTGCGTCACATCTTCCCGAACTCCGTCGCCTCTATCGTGGTCTACGCAACCATGAACATTGGTGGCGCCATCCTGACCGAGTCTGCTCTGTCCTTCCTCGGCATGGGCGTTATTCCGCCTACGCCTTCGTGGGGCTCCATGATTCAGGACGGTCAGCAGTATCTTCTGACCGCTCCCTGGATGATGATCATGCCCGGTCTGGCAATTCTCTCGACGGTGCTCGCCTTCACCCTGCTGGGTGACGGTTTGCGCGACGCCCTCGACGTCAAGATGAAGGACGCATAAGGATGAAGAAGAACAAGAACTATGTGGACCTGAAGGACCAGCCGGTTCCCGAGGGCCAGCATCTGCTCGAGGTCGATGACCTTAAGATGTATTTCCATACCGAGGACGGCGTCGTTCGCGCTGTCGACGGTGTGTCCTACACGCTCGATCGCGGCGAGACCCTGGGTGTCGTCGGTGAGTCCGGCTCCGGTAAGTCCGTGACCGCCATGACCATCATGGGCCTCATCTCGATGCCTCCGGGAAAGATTGAGGGCGGCGACGTTCGCTATCGCGGTCGTTCTATCCTCGAAATGACCGAGGAAGAGATGCAGCACATTCGCGGTAACGATATCGCGATGATCTTCCAGGATCCTATGACCTCCTTGAACCCGGTCTATAAGATCGGCAAGCAGGTGGGCGAGGGCCTTCGTCTGCACCGTGGCTACTCCAAGCAGGAGGCACTCAAGCGCGCTACCGAGCTTTTGGACCTCGTGGGTATCCCCGAGCCCGAGAAGCGCGTCAATGAGTATCCGCACCAGTTCTCGGGCGGTATGCGTCAGCGTGTCATGATTGCTATGGCTCTTGCCTGCGATCCCGATATTCTGATTGCCGACGAGCCCACGACGGCTCTGGACGTTACCATTCAGGCTCAGATTATCGAGCTCATGCAGGAAATGCAGGAGAAGAACGGCAACGCCATCATCATGATTACCCATGACCTGGGCGTCGTCGCCGACATGGCCGACAAGATCATGGTTATGTACGCCGGCCGTCCCGTCGAGTTCGGTACTGCTGAGGAAATCTTCTACGAGAGCCGCCACCCCTACACCTGGGGCCTTATCCGCTCCATCCCGGAGCAGGCCATCGAAGAGAAGAAGCCGCTTACGCCGATTCACGGCAACCCGCCTTCGCTCATGAACCTGCCCGAGGGCTGCGTGTTCTCGCCTCGTTGTCCCTATGCGACCGATAAGTGCCGCAAGCAGCGCCCCGAGCGCGTTGTCACCGAGTCTGGTCATTACTCTGCGTGCCACTACTCCGGTGACCCCGAGTTCCTCAAGAACGCTCCTGAGACGTCCCGTACGCGCAAGGATTCCAAGAAGGGAGGCGAGGCGTAATGGCAGATACCAACGAGCGTACTCCGCTGCTGAAGGTCGAGCACCTCTCTAAGGAGTTTCCCGCTGAGTCCGGCATGTTCGCCAAGCGCTTCTCCAAGCGTGTCGTCTCTGCTGTGAATGACATTTCGTTCGAGATTTATCCGGGCGAGACCTTTGGCCTGGTCGGCGAGTCTGGTTGCGGTAAGTCCACCACGGGCCGCACCATCATGCGCCTGACCAAGCCGACGGCAGGCAAAGTGTTCTTCCAGGGCAAAGACGTTGCCGAGATGAGCAAGCACGAGATCAAGGATATGCGTCGCGAGATGCAGTTCATCTTCCAGGACCCCTATGCTTCGCTGAATCCTCGTATGACCATCGGCGAGATTGTCTCTGAGCCCATGACCATTCATGGCGTGGGCACCAAGGAAGAGCGTATCGAGCGTGTCCGCGAGCTGCTGGACGTCGTCGGTCTGAATCCCGAGCACATCAACCGCTATCCGCACGAGTTCTCGGGCGGCCAGCGCCAGCGTGTCGGCATTGCCCGCGCATTTGCGCTGAAGCCCAAGCTGATTATCTGCGACGAGCCGGTTTCCGCTCTGGATGTTTCCATCCAAGCACAGGTCCTGAACCTGCTTAAGGAACTTCAGGACAAGTTCGGTACGGCTTATCTCTTCATTGCTCACGACCTCTCTGTCGTGCAGCACATCTCCGACCGTGTTGCCGTTATGTACCTGGGCAAGATGGTCGAGGTTTCGGACTGGAAGACGCTCTACAGTGAGCCTCACCATCCGTACACGCAGTCGCTGCTGTCTGCTGTGCCGGTGCCCGATCCTGACATCCAGAAGACTCGTAAGCGCATCATCCTCGCCGGCGATCCGCCGTCACCGCTGGATCCGCCGACCGGTTGCCGTTTCCACACCCGTTGCCCGATCGCGCAGGGTATCTGCTCTGAGAAGCTTCCCGAGTTTAAGGAGGTCGCACCGGGTCACTGCTGCGCCTGTCACTTCGCGGAGCCGTTCCCGATCAAGGAATCGCACATCGACCTGTAGTCGGTGACTTGTCCGGGCCCGTGCTGGACTTAGTTTCCAGAACGTCCTCGACCATGGAAACCCCCTTATCCTGCTCCTTCGGAGCTGTGGATAAGGGGGTTTCCTGGCCTGCGGAATGTTCTGAAAACTAAGTCCAGCACGGGCCCTGCGGTAACTCGGCAGGGGGAGTGCGATTCCCTGATCGCTCACTTAATCTAATAGAAAAGTTAGTGAGGCCGGAGCTTTAGCTCCGGCCTCCCCATATAAGGGCTCGGCTTTGCCGAGCCACCAAATTTACATCAGCCCCCAGAACATGTTTGAGAACGGTGCCTGGAATACGTTCCCCTAGGGCCGGAATGAGGTCGCTTTCCAACGCATTCCGCAGGGGGCGGCATTATTTTGTAGCGCGAAGCGCGGAGCAAAATAATGCCGCATGCCCGAGGACGCGTTGGAAAGCGACCTCATTCCGGCCCGAACAGGTCCGTCTACCTGCACATTTACAAATTCGTAAACTTTTTTGAAAAAAGTGCTTGCGCAGTTCTCGAATCATAGGTTATTATCTTCCTCGTTGAACGCGCGGGTTCAACAAAACGAACCGTGAATCAACAACATAGCATGTCGGAGTGGCGGAATTGGCAGACGCGCTAGCTTGAGGTGCTAGTGACCGCTTTTTGGTCATGCGGGTTCAAGTCCCGCCTCCGACACCATCGCATTTGAGAAGCCTCTTCGGAGGCTTTTTTGTTACCGATAGACGGTGAGGTCCACGATGGAAACGCTTGAACGCAACGAGTGGGCAGATGTTGCCCAACTGGTCGAGATCACGAGCGATGCTGTCATCATTTGCGAGCTCGACGGAACCATTCTGCATGTGAATAATCGCTTACTTGGCTTGATGTGCGAGGAACGTGCCGACGTCATCGGTGGAGATGTTAAAGACGTCCTGTACTCGTCCGCTTTTGAACGTGCGACGGAACATCGTCTGCCATTTGAAACTGATGGCTCCGAGAACGAACTGATGCTCAAGCTGAGTGACGGCTCTTTTATCCCCGTCTTGGTTCGTGCGGGCTCCGTAACGCCTCCACGCATCTTTGGGCGCCGCGCACCACGTGTCCTAGTGGCGCTTCACAGTATCGAGGAACAGTATTCTCACGACCGTCAACTTAAGCGTGCGTTATCGGAGCTTAGAGTGGCGAACAAGCGTCTCTCTGGCACGCTCTCGGTCATTATGAGCACTGTGGGCTCCGATGAGTTACCCAGCCTGCTTGATACTGTTTTGAACCAGCTTGTAGGAACGCTCGATGCTTCGGGTGCCGCTATCTATTTTTCTGAGAGCGGCGGTTTTAAGCTACGCGGTGTTTCCAAGGACCTGTATGACAGCTACCTGCCTGAGTTTTTGCCGTATGGCGCTGGCATTCCGACGTATGTTCTTCGCGAGTCGCGTGCCTGTCGCTTGTCGATTCAACAGGACCTTGAGGGCGATAGGGCCGCCTCCGGTATGTTCATGGACTTGGACAATCGTTCTAAGCACCTGTTGCGCGTGCAGGATATGCCTCCGTACCGCAGCGAGATTTGTCTTCCCGTTTTTTACGGTACGCAGATCCTTGGCGTGCTTGAAGTTGGTTGGAAACGCCCCCAGGCACCGCTCGCCTATGACGTTAATGTACTCGAGGTCATTTGCGATTACCTGTCTATCCAGCTGGTCGGCATGGCATCGAGCCTTCGCTCTCGTCGTACGGCCGAGCTTGGCCGCTCGCTCAATGTCTTACGTGATGAGTTATTTACCTTTCTAGACGATTCCGCCGCGGCTACTCAGGCGGTATCGTCCGAGATCTGCAATATGCTCAACTGCCATTTTTGCCCTGTTGAGTATGACGCCAGTCTGGACTCCTACGTCATAGATTTTGAAGGCGGCAGTCGCGTTGCTTTGCCGGACGATCCCGAGAAGCTTTTCTTTTCCACGACAACGCCAGCGGCACGTCTGGGGGCTGGCCCTGATGGCTTTGAGGCGTCTGTTTTGGGCGGCACGAGTGCCGAGGACCTTAAACACGTCCGTATAACTCGCGTTGACGAATCGATGCCTATGGGAGGCTGGCTTAGGGCACACGGTCTGCCTTGTCAAGGTCTCTACGTCGACTCCGGCATCGAGGCGGGGCGCCCGCGCTCTGAGGGTGATGGCAAGCACAGTAACGACGTGATTGTCCCTGCTTCTGTTGCGAAGAGACCGACAACGCGCGCGCTGCTGCTTCGTGATGGTAGCCAAGAGCCGATTGATGACCTTGAATATGACTACTTGGTGCACTTGGCGCATGACTTTGAACTGATCTACGAAGGCGAATCTCAAAAGCGCGAGGAGCGCCATATCGCTCAGACGCTCCAGATCGGCATGAGAAATTCCCTGGGGGATGTTCCGGGTATCGCAACCGATTCGGTGTACCTGTCGGCCACGAACTCGGCGTTGGTCGGCGGCGATTTCTATACGCTCATCCGTCTTCCCGACGATTGCGCCGTCATGATTCTGGGTGATGTGTCTGGCAAAGGCATTGAGGCCGCATCGATGTCCGCGCTCGTCAAGACGGCCCTGACGGCATATGCCTGGGAGGGCGCTGGACCGGCCCGCATGGCACGCTCGCTCAATAGCATGCTCATGGGCTTTTCGAGGGTCGAGACGTTCGTGACAGCCTTTATCGCCAAGATTGACCTTAAAGCCGGACGCGCAACGTATTGTTCGGCGGGCCATCCTCCGACCATGGTCATCAGGCCAGAGTCGATGCCGCTGGGTGGCGGCGAGACTCGTGGGGGAGAGGTCGAGCTGCTTGGATGCCAATCGGGCGTAATCGGTGCCTTTGAGAGCATGGTGTACGAGACAGGCGTGTTTACGTTCGCTCCTGGCGACATGCTCTTCATGTATACGGATGGAACGATTGAGGCCCGCGACCGTACCGGAGCGTTCTTTGGCGAGCAGCGCTTGCGCGACCTTCTGCTTTCTGTTTCGGGGGAGGGCGTGTCGGGCATTTGCGGCAAGGTCTTGGGCGAGCTTGACCGATTTACCGAATCGGCGCTGGACGATGACATTGCATTGGTGTCCCTTGAGTTTTTACGGGGTCGTTCATAGACGACGCTGGGCGGGCTGAATCCGTACGGTTGGGGAAACGAATGCATCGAGTGGGCTTTTTTGGGGAACCATGGTCGTATGAATGAGTGGAATGACATAGCGGTTTTGACGCCACCAGGCGATATCGACATCGCCACGGTGCCTGCGCTGCGTCGGCGGTTGGATGCTTTGATTGGCCGCGGCGTGCGTCGTGTCGTCATCAACTGTCAGGCTGTCAGCTTTATCGATTCGACGGGCTTGGCATTCCTGCTTACGCGCGCTCGTGAGCTCATGAGGCGAGAAGGCTTGCTTTCGCTCGTCAATGCATCAGGTGAAGTTGTTCGCTTTTTGGAGATTGCTCGTCTTGTCGATATCCTTCATGTCGCGGGGCCGGCACGGGAGTCTATTCCCGCTATTCCGGTGGGGGAGCTGCCTCGCTGGAGTAAGAGCGTCGAGGTCCGTCAGGGTATCGAGAATCTTCCATACTACCGACATCGCATCGCCGAACTCCTTGAATCGCTTCCGTTGCGCCGTGACGAGCGCTACGATGTCGCATTGGCGTCGGGGGAGGCGCTGGGTAATGCCTATGACCATGCGGGCGGTATCGGGTGCGTCCTGACGGTTCAAGCCTATGGCGATCGCGTTGTGGTTGAGGTGCTTGATCGAGGTGCCGGCTATTCTATCGATGAAACGAGCGAGCCGGTTGCATCTGAGGAACGTGGCCGTGGTATCAAGCTTATGCGTATGCTCGTCGATAACGTGGAGGTTGCTCGTCGTACGGACGGCGCCGGCACGCGCGTGCAGATGGTGAAGCTGTTTAGCGGAGCGCTGGAATCGTGTGCCTAGCCAATCGCTTTAGCGCGTTTGGCTACTAAGAACATGCGGCAGACAAGTTTTTTGAAAAAAGTACTTGCGTCTTTTGGACAACTCGCGTAAATTAATAACCCGCAAGCGGACATGGCTCAGTTGGTAGAGCACAACCTTGCCAAGGTTGGGGTCGCGGGTTCGAGCCCCGTTGTCC
>CABQZS010000118.1 GCA_902468695.1 uncultured Collinsella sp. | reverse complement strand
GCGCTTGCCCGCGTGACACACGATCGCCAGGCGCGAGAGTGCTACCCGGCAGCCGTATGGACCGAGCTGCGGGCACATGCCGAGGCCGCTGGCGCTGCCAAGCCCATGCGCGTGGGCGAGGGCGATATCATCGCCGACTTTGATCCCGCGGCAGGTGAAGGCCTCAAGCGCGAGCGCGTGACCTGCGAAGCCCCTCAGCACCTGAGCGATGAAGCCATTCCGTATCTGGTTCTGCGCCGTCGCGATGGCGAGGGCGAGAACGCGCCGCTCGTGCCGCGTCTGACGTCCGCCTCGCAGATCGAGGCCTATTCTACCTGTCCACTGTGCTGGTTCGTGTCGTATCGCGTCAAGCCCCAGTCTATCGACGCGGGCTTTGGCAACATGGAGAAGGGCAACTTTGTCCACGACGTGCTGGAGCATCTGCATGCCCGTCTGCCCCAAGAAGGCATGGAGCGCGTGACGCCCGAGAATCTGCCGCGTGCACAGGAGCTGCTGCACGAGGTCTTTGACGAGACGTTGGCCGAGCACGCTGGCAAGCGCGGCACGGAGGGCCCGCTGGTGCCGCTCTCCCCGGTGGAGGAGCGCCAGGTGGCCGAGATCTTGCCGCAGCTGGAGGGTGTGCTTGCCTACGAGTCCGAGGCACTTGCCCCCTTTGCGCCACGCTACCTTGAGTTCGCCTTTAATGAGCTTAAGGTCGAGTATGCCGGTTGGCCGCTCGGCGGGCGCATCGACCGCGTGGATGTGGACGCCGAGAACCGCGCCGTGGTAATCGACTACAAGCATCGTTCGGGCGTTGAGGAGTTTAAGCTTGCCGACCCCACGGTGCGTGACGAGGAGACGGGCGAGGCTCCCATCGACGACCCGCGCTGGCTGCCGCCCCATACCCAAACGCTCATCTACGCGCAGGCCATGCGTCGGGCACTGGGCTTGGATACCCGTGCAGCGCTCTATTTTTCGACCAAGGGCGGCAAGCCCGCGCTGCGCGGTGCGGCGAGCGCCGAGTTGCTCGAGGAAGAGCGCGGTGACGGTCGCATCCCGGGCCTCAAGAAGGGCTTCCCGGGCGAGGGCGGCAGCATGGACT
>CABQZS010000117.1 GCA_902468695.1 uncultured Collinsella sp. | reverse complement strand
GGTCGCGTTGAGGGAAGGCGATCCGGCCTCCCGCCCTGCGCTCCGGCGTTGGGTCGTCGCGTGCTTGTTACAGAAAAGCTGATAAGAAGTTTGTGTGCCGCCCCTTATGGGGCGGCACTTTTTTGTGGGGGCCGGTTGGGGCGGTGACGTTGCTTAGAGGGTACACTGGGTAGCGTTGGCTATTCGTTTCCTCTTGTGAGGTGTTGGTTATGGGTAAGAAGTCTCGGGCTCGGGTTGCTGCGGCGGGGACTCGCAAGGATCCTGGTCGTCGGGTTGCCGAGGGTAAAAAGGCCGATCGTGCCGAGAAGGACAAGAAGGTCGGCGTGCATGCTCATCCTGAGTGGGCGCCTCATTTGAATTCGGCTAGTGAGGATTTGACTGCCAAGTTGTTTACTCTGGTCGAGGTAATTTTGGGCGTGGTGCCCCTTGTGGTTATCGGTTTATTCTTGGCTTCGAAGGACGCCACGAGTGTCGATAAACTCACCGATGTCTTTTCTCAGGACCCCTCGATGGTGGTTACGTTTATCTCTGCGTGCCTGCAGCCGTTTGTGGCGTACATGTTGTACATGATTTATCGCAAATACTGCGAGGGCGATGCGGGCTTTGCCGCCGGAAACCTGATTGGCCTCTTGTGCTCCGAGATCTTGCTGCTCAATATTCCCGGCGTCATCGGCATGGGTATCTTGTTGTGGCGTGTCTGGCGCAACGTTGCCCCGCACTTCGAGAGTTGGCTGTTTGAGCGCCGTTTTACGGGCGTGGTGGCCGACATTGCCGGTTCGCTCGTGATTCTGGCCTTGGCGTTTATGTGCGCCACCGCCGCCCGAGGCCTTGCGGGCATGTAAGGCTGATTAGAAGTTTGCGTGCCGCCCCTTTTGGGGCGGCACGTTTTTGTATGGGTCCCTGTTTCCACATTTTTCGTCAAGCTTTTGGTTAGATTTTGGTTAGTTGGCGTAAGGGTGGAAGGCCAAAAGATTGCTGGCGAAAAAAGCTCAGAGAAAGTGCTGGTAGGGGAGTTGTTGAGCTTTTCGACAGCTTTTGAGCAAAAGAAACTTTGTGGCTATTGCCGGCGATTGCGTTGTCGCGGTCATGGCGGTGCGGGATGCTGGTCGTAAGCGTCGAATGCTCCGATTTTGGAGGCCAGCATGGATCTTTTTCTTGAGACTCCGCAGCAACAAGCTGAGCGCATGCTGCGTCAGCAGCAACGACTCATGGAGATGCAAATGCTAGGGGCGGCAGCCCAGCCCCCTGCGCAAAATGCCACGCCTGCGGTTTCGCCTGCGGGTGAATCGGCACCAGAGGCCTATTCCGTACAACAAGATTCATATGCGCAGGAGCTCGCGTTCGACAAGCGTCGTGCGCGTCGTCGCCGCGTGGGCCAGCGCCTGCGCACATTGGCGATGATCGTGCTCATCCCGCTGGGGCTTGCGGTCATCTTTCTGGCGTCGTATGCCCTCACGTGCATCCTCAACGGCGCATCGCCCAACGAGGTGCTCCAACATCTGTCAGCCCTCGGCCAGCGCCTAGGCGACGTCATAGCAACCATCCGCACCGGCTGGGAGAGCTAGCGTTTTAGCGTCCGCGGCTCTAAGAGAAATTTGTCTGCAAGGCAGTGAGTGATCCGTGTGTGTGGCGGGGTAAGATTGATCGCGGTTTTGATTGGTGCTCGATTGGGTTTGTTGGGCGGAGTTTATGTCTGCTATTGATATTGTGCTTGTTGTGATCGCCTTGGTGGCGGTGGGGGTTGCTGTGGCTTGCGCCCTCCAGCTCAAGAGCCTGCGTGCCGAGTTGCGGGAGCGTGGCGACAGTAGCGCGGAAACGCTGGCAGCACTCGAGCAGGCCAACAACGCGCTCGATGCCCTGAACGTCGCGCTGGCCGAAACTCGCCGCACGGCAAACACCATTGCGCAGCAGCAGACGACCGATGCGGCCGTGGAGCAGCAACGTTACCTGACCATCGCACGCGAGTTCTCGCAAGCTGGTGACCGGATGGATGACCTGCGCCGCGAGACGGCCCAACAGCTCGGTGCCAACCGCGAGGGCATCGAGCACCGCCTGGACAAGGTGCGCGAGACGGTCGATGCCCAGCTGGGTGCTATCCGCAAAGACAACAACGTGCAACTCGATCAGATGCGCGCGACGGTGGACGAGAAGCTCTCCCGCACGCTCAACGATCGCCTGTCGGCATCGTTTAAGCAGGTGAGCGACCAGCTCGAGGCCGTGTACAAGGGGTTGGGCGACATGCAATCCATCGCCACCGGCGTGGGCGATCTTAAGCGTGTGCTGGGCAATGTGAAGGCGCGCGGTATTTTGGGCGAGGTGCAGCTGGGCGCAATTCTGGCGGACATCCTTACACCCGACCAGTATCTGGAAAACGTCGCCACCAGGCCCGGAGCCTCGGAGCGTGTTGAGTTTGCCGTCAAGCTGCCGGTGGACGAGGGTGACCCCGTGCTGCTGCCGATTGACTCCAAGTTTCCGGGCGACGCGTACGAGCACTTGCTCGACGCGCAGGAGTCGGGCGATGCGGAGACCGTGGCGGCTGCGCGCAAGACGCTCGACACCATGGTCAAGCGCGAGGCCAAGGACATCTGCGAAAAGTACCTGAGTGTGCCGGCAACGACCAACTTTGGCATCATGTTCGTGCCGTTTGAGGGACTGTACGCCGAGGTCGTCAGCCGCCCCGGGCTTATCGAGACCCTGGGCCGCGACTATCACGTCAACGTTGCCGGTCCCAGCACCATGGCGGCCATCCTCAACAGCCTGCAGATGAGTTACCAAACGTTTAAGCTGCAAAAACGCACCGATGACGTGCTGCGCGTGCTCTCCGCTGTCAAGGCCGAGCTGCCGCGCTATCAAAAGGCGCTGCGCCGCGCCCAGCAGCAGATCGAGACCGCGGGCAAAACGGTCGAGGGCATCATCACCACGCGCACCAACGTTATGGAGCGCAAGCTCAAGGACATCGACGCGCTGGAAGATGCCGACCAAGCCGATGAAATCTTGGGACTCACGTCCGCAAGCCTTCTCGCAGACCAAGAAGACGAGGACTAATTGCAACAAGACGGTGGGGCACCGGCGCAAACGCGGGTGCCCCGCTGCTTTTCGCATCGCGCTTGCCTGAAGTGCGCTTTGGTGTGCAACAATGGCGTTTCGCCCCATCAGACGCGAAAGGAAGCCCATGTCTCAGAGAAGCACCAGCCCGCTCAGCCGCTCCATCGTGCGCCGCACGCTGCAGCGGTTTTGGGGTGTCACGCGCACGCAGCCGCTGATTGTCTTTCTTTCGGTGTTCTCGTCGGCGGGCTACATCTTTTTGCTGACGTTTGCCAATACCTATGTGATGGCCCGCATTGTCGACCGCGTTCAAGCCAGTCCCGTGGCGGGTGACCAGGTGTTTGAGGTCTTCGGCCCCTATATCCTGGCGCTCGTACTCGTCAACCTGGTGGGTCAGATCCTCTCCAAGCTACAGGACTACACCGTCTACAAGCTCGAGATTGCGGGCAACTATCACCTGGCGCGTCTATGCTTCGACACGCTCTCCAACCAATCCATGACATTCCATACCAGCCGCTTTGGCGGATCGCTTGTGAGCCAGACAAGCCGTTTTATGAGCGGCTACACGGGTCTGGTCGACGTGACGGTGTATTCGCTCATCCCCACCATCACCTCGGTCATCTGCACCGTGGCCGCACTCGCCCCGGTGGTGCCGACGTTTACCGTGATCCTAGTGTGCATCATGGTCGTCTACATCGCGTTTGTCTGGCTTATGTACAAGCGCATCATGCCGCTTTCGGCCGCGACGTCCGCCGCGCAGAACAAGCTCTCGGGCGTACTCTCCGACGCGGTCACGAACATCTTGGCCGTCAAGACTTGCGGGCGCGAGGACTTTGAACGCGATCTGTTCGACGCCGCCGATCGTGCCGCGCGCGATGCCGAGACGGTCTCGATGCACGCCATGATGCAGCGCAACTTTACGACCTCGGGTCTTATCGTCATCACTATGGCCGTGGTGAGTGTGTTCGTGGCGGGCGGCAACGCGTGGTTTGGCATCTCGGCCGGCTCGCTCGTCATGATCTTTACCTACACCTATAACCTCACCATGCGCCTGAACTACGTAAGCTCCATGATGCAGCGCATCAACCGCGCTTTGGGTGATGCGGCCGAGATGACGCGCGTGCTGGACGAGCCATGTTTGGTGGCAGACGACCCGGACGCCCTTGAGCTCAAAGTGACCGAGGGCGCGATTGATTTTGAGCACCTGAGCTTTGCGTACCGTGACGCTGCGGTGGGCGAGAGCGTGTTCGATGACCTGGCACTTCATGTGGCGGCGGGCCAGCGCGTGGGCCTGGTGGGCAAATCGGGCTCGGGTAAGACGACGCTCACCAAACTGTTGCTGCGCCTGGACGATGTTCAGGGCGGCCGCGTGCTCGTGGACGGTCAGGACGTCTCGCGCTGCACGCAGCAGAGCCTGCGCCGCCAGGTTGCCTACGTGCCGCAGGAGGCGCTGCTGTTCCACCGCTCCATTCGCGAAAACATTGCCTACGGTCGTCCCGACGCCACTGATGAGCAGATTCGCGAGGCCGCGCGCCTGGCCAACGCTCTGGAGTTTATCGACCGCCTGCCCCGTGGCTTTGACACCATGGTGGGCGAGCGCGGCGTCAAGCTCTCGGGCGGCCAGCGTCAGCGCGTGGCTATCGCCCGCGCCATCCTAACCGACGCGCCGATTCTGGTGCTCGACGAGGCGACCTCTGCCCTCGACAGCGAGTCCGAGGCGCTGGTGCAGGAGGCGCTCGAAAACCTGATGCGTGGACGTACCTCCATTGTGGTGGCACATCGCCTGTCCACCGTGGCGGCGCTCGACCGCATCGTGGTGCTGGCGGACGGCGAGATTGTCGAAGACGGCACGCATGCGCAGCTCGTCGAGGCGGGTGGCGAGTACGCGAGCCTGTGGAGCCGTCAGACCGGCGCATTCTTGGAAGCGTAAGCGTCTCGGACGTGGGACAATTGTGCCCATAAGTTTATTGTGCCGTTGAGCCGAGGAGTCGTTATGCCACGCGAGACCAATGCCGCCAAACGCGAGCGCGCCGTTGAGGTGTGTGAGCGCCTCAACCGTCGCTATGGTCCGGTCGAGTGCTTTTTGGACCACGAGAATCCCTTCCGCCTGCTGATCGCGGTGCTGCTCTCGGCGCAAACGACCGACGCGCAGGTCAACAAGGTGACGCCGAAGCTGTTTGCCCAGTGGCCCACGCCCGAGGCCATGGCCGGGGCGAGCGTGGCTGACGTGGCAGACACCATCAAGTCACTCGGCTTCTACAAGAGCAAAGCCAAGCATGCCGTCGAGGCCGCGCAGATGATCGTCGCCAACTATGGCGGCGAGGTGCCGGCCGACATGAAGGAACTCGTGAAGCTGCCGGGCGTGGGACGCAAGACGGCGAACATCGTGCTCAACGTGGGGTATGGCATCGTGGAGGGCATTGCGGTGGACACGCACGTCAACCGCATTGCGCACCGCTTGATGCTGAGTCCCAAGACGCATGCAAAGGAGCCGCTCAAGACCGAGCAGGATTTGCTCAAGATTTTGCCGCACGAGTATTGGGAGTCGGTCAACCATCAGTGGATCACCTTCGGTCGCGAGATCTGCGACGCCCGCAAACCCAAGTGTGACGAGTGCCCGCTGGCGGATTTGTGCCCCAGCGTACGCGTAGCGGGGTAGGGCGGAACGCATCTTCGTCTGGCGTTTTTTGCGGGGCTGGGTTTGTCCTTGAGCCGGAGTCCTCTCCATGCGCTACCATGAATGACAATGTATTCGACGTACGACCCGCCGAGCTTGCCCCGGCGGGCTTTTGGCGTTGCGATGCCGGAGGAACAGCATGCTCATTCACCGTATAGCCGCGCAGCTCTACACTGCCGAGGCGCTGCAGACCGTCGAGGCCGGACTCGATGCCGGCGAGGACGTGACGCTGGCCGTGTCGCAGTCGGGCCGCACGCTTATGGCAGCCGCCCAGTTTGCGCGCC
>CABQZS010000116.1 GCA_902468695.1 uncultured Collinsella sp. | reverse complement strand
GCTCGAGAGCGTCACGCTCAGCGGCGGCCGCATCACGTTTTTGGGCGTCGACGTGCCCAAGAAGGTGGCCTTTGAGCTTAAGACCCGCTATGGCGCGGTGAACTTCCCCAAGAGCCGCAAGCTGTCGGTGCCCTACAAGGCAGGCGCTGGTGTGGGCAGCGGCCTGGGTCGCGGCCTCGACGCCAACGACGGCACCGGCCCGGTGGCCGCGGCACTCATGCTGCTGCAACAGCTGGGCGCTAGTGATGATGACTAGCGAGTCGACGCTGCAAACACCCCATTTGGGCACTCTGGCCCCATCGAAAGGAAAGCATGTTCGGATACATCTATAAGAAAGATGTCGCCATTATCGCGGTTGTCCTGTGCCTTTGTCTGGGCGTGGGCAGTCTCTTCGATTATCAGATCTCGAGCGCGCTGTTCAACATCGGCAGCATGTACGGTCGCTTTATCGAGGCCGCCGGCGAGCTGCCGTTCGAGCTGACGGCGAGCGTCGCGGGCGTTATGCTCGTACGCGCGGTGCGTCCCGACTTCAGGGAGAGCAAATGGCTCGCCGTGCTCGGCATCCTCGTCAACGTTGGCCTGGCCGGCTACGAGATCGTCTCGTCCCTGAAGGTTGGCGGTAAACTCATTGCCGTTCAGCTGGTGCTGACATTTGTGCTGGTCATCGCCGCCAACCTTATCGTCTATCGCCTCACGCGCACGACCGAGCCCGACGAGCTCACGCGCTGGGCGTTGATGGTGCTTGCCGTGTGGGTCGCTCAGGCCATTATCCTCAACGTGATCGTCAAGCCGCTGTGGTCGCGCCCGCGCATGCGCGTGATCGAGGTGACGCAGGGGCTCGAGTTTCAGCCGTGGTGGGTGATCGGCAATCCCGACAAGTGGACCTATATCGCCGCCGGCGTGATCAAGGACGGGTTCAAGTCGTTTGCGAGCGGACACACGGCGCATGCGGCGATCGGCCTTATGCTCGCCGGGCTTCCCGCGGCGGCCTTTAAGGAAAAACCGTCGCGCCGCCGCGTGGTCTTTTGGACGGCGGCTGTGGTCGCGGCGCTCGTCGCCTTTGGCCGCATCGTGATCGGGGCGCACTTTTTGAGTGACGTAAGCTGCGGCTTTGCCCTGGTGCTGGCGCTTGAGTGCCTTGCCGCGCGCATTGCCTATCCCAACGGCGTACAATAGCTCCGTTTGAATCATCTGGCCGATACCCGGTAAGAGAGGATTGCCATGCTCGCGTTCAACAACGATTATTCCCACGGCGCACACCCGGCAGTGCTGCAGGCGCTCGTCGACACCAATATGGAGCCGCAGCCCGGCTACGGTACCGATGCGCACACCGAGCGTGCCAAGCAGCTCATCCGCGAGGCCTGCCAGGCCCCCGATGCCGACGTGTTTTTTCTGGTGGGCGGCACGCAGGCCAACGCGACGGTGATCGACATGCTGCTCGCGCCGTACGAGGGCGTCGTTGCTGCCGAGACTGGCCACGTCGCCTGCCACGAGGCGGGCGCCATCGAGTTTGGCGGCCACAAGGTGCTCACCATCCTCGGCTACGAGGGCAAGATGCACGCCGAGGACCTCGAGAACTATATCCAGGTGTTCTACGAAAACGAGAGCTACGAGCACACGGTGTTCCCGGGCGCCGTGTACGTGAGTCTATCGACCGAGTACGGCACGCTGTACTCCAAGGCCGAGCTCGCGGCGATTCATGCGGTATGCCAGAAGCGCGAGATTCCGCTGTTTGTGGACGGTGCTCGCCTGGCCTATGCGCTGGCGGCCGATGAGTGCGACATTACCCTGCCCGAGCTGGCGCAGCTGTGCGACGTGTTCTACATTGGTGGCACCAAGTGCGGCGCGCTCTGCGGCGAGGCTGTGGTGTTCTGCGGCATGCACGCTCCGGCACATCCCATTCCGCGCATTAAGCAGCACGGCGCGCTGTTGGCCAAGGGCCGCCTGACGGGCGTGCAGTTTGAGGCGCTCTTTACCGACGGCCTGTATTTTGAGATTGGCCGTCAGGCGATCGAAACCGCGCAGGCGCTACGCCGTGTGCTGCACGAGCGCGGTTACCAGTTCTTTTTGGAGACGCCCACAAACCAGCAGTTTGTGATTCTGCCCAACGAGGACATGGCCCGCATTCGCGAGCATGCCTCGATCGAGTACTGGGAAAAGTACGACG
>CABQZS010000115.1 GCA_902468695.1 uncultured Collinsella sp. | reverse complement strand
TGTCGTCAGTCGCGACGTGCATAACGATTTCCTCGTTGGCAACGATCTCCTCGCCGTACTTGTTGACGAGCTCCTCGTGCGTCGACGGACGATGCATACCCGTAGCAACCAGAATGCGAACGCGTGCCTCAGGCGCAGCGGAGTGAATGTGATGCAGCAGAATAGGCATCGTCACACGCGAGGGAACGGGGCGCGTATGGTCGGAGCTAATGATGACAATATCCTTTTTGCCAGCACAAAGCTCCTCGAGCGAAGGCGAGCCATAAGGGTTAGCAAGCGACTCCTCTACCAGCTCTTCCTGCGATTTCGTACTCTTAAACTCGTTTTGATGACCTTCCATCACACCAGCGAAGCTCTTATCCTCGAGCTCCAGATGCAGCGTCTTGTGGTCAAACGGCAGTTCACATTCAAACAACGACGAACGCCCTCTTCCTTTCAACTGACACACTAGATAAACCGTTGGTAGGATACGCCGCTCACCGAAAAACACCACCGTCCACCGACTCATTAACACAACGTTCATATTTGACCCACAACAAAACAGCCGTAATCCAAAACGGGACCGCGGCCGCTACAGTCGTAAGGCGAGAAGCGCCAAATGCATCTCAATCCCGATCGATAAGACGCGAGGCGCGAAGCGCCAAACGCGCCGCCGGGACAGACCCCATCCAAAACGCGCGAAGCGCGCCATTCTTCTCCTCAGCTTTAATCCCAGAAGACCGAGGACGAAGGGACCCGACGGGTTTCCCTCTGAATGCATTCCGCAGCACGAAGCCCTTTCCAAACGCGCGAAGCGCGCCATTATTCCCCCAGCAGTAATCCACTGAAGACCGGACATCGCAGGGCCCGCCATCAGTTTACTTTTAGGCACACTCCGCAGGACGCAAGAAGCCCTCGCCGCACGAAGTGCGCAGCGAGGGCTTCTTGCATGTCCGAGGACGTGCCTAAAAGTAAACTGATGGCGGGCCCGGACGACTACAGGGCTATCGATTACCCCGTGTTCTGCAATCCTGCCGAGACGCCGGTCACAGTCGAAAGAATCAGGCTCATGTACTCGGCCTTCTTCTCCTCGGCCATCTCGTCCTGGTTCATACGCACCTCGCGAAGGGCGCGGACCTGGGCGATGGACAGGGCGTCGACGTAGGGGTTACGCACACGAACGGCACAGCCGAGCACGCGACGACGCTGCAGCGGCCATTCATCACCGACGATGGCAAGGACCCACTTACGCGTGAGCTGCATCTCGGTGAAGACCTTCTCGGACAGATCCTGGCGATCGCCCAGGTGCAGATACATCTTGGCGATGCGCTGATCGGTCTTGGCAATCGACATCTCGATGTTGTCGATAAAGGTGCGGAAGAACGGCCACTCCTGGTAGGCAGCCTTGAGCTGGTCAAGATCGCCCAACTGCTCGCAGGCGGTGCCCAGGCCGTACCAAGCGGCCAGGTTAATGCGCGCCTGGCTCCAGCTGAAGATCCACGGAATGGTACGCAGGTCGTCGAGCGACTTGGCGCCCAAGCCGCGCTTGGCGGGACGCGAACCGATCGGCAGCAGACCGACCTCGGTCAGCGGCGTCACGGTCGAGAACCACGGTGTAAAGTCCTCGGTGTTCAGCAGGTCCAGATAGCGCTCGTGGCTTGCGGCGTTGAGCTTCTCGGCCATATCCCAGAACTTCTGGGTGGTCTCGGTGTTGGTCTTCTCGACGCTCGGAGCCGACTGTAAAAGCGTTGCGGCGGCAACGGACTCAACATGGCGCTGAGCCAGCGTGCGATTGCCGTAACGGGCAAAGATGACCTCGCCCTGCTCGGTGAGCTTAAAGAAGCAGTTGACCGAGCCCTTGGGCTGCGCCAGCACGGCCTTGTTGGCCGGGCCGCCGCCACGGCCCACGGCACCGCCGCGACCGTGCATGAGCACCAGGTCGATATCGTTCTTCTCTGCCCACTTGGCGATGCGCTCCTGCGCGGAGTGCAGCGCGAGCATGGCCGTGGTAGGACCGGCGTCCTTGGAGGAATCGGAGTAGCCCAGCATAACCTCCATGCGGCGGTTGGTCTGGGCAAGGCGCTTCTGCACCACGGGCAGCGTGAGCATCTGGTCGAGCACGTCGACGCAGCCCTCGAGGTCCTCGAGCTGCTCGAACAGCGGGATCACGTCGAGCTCGGGAACATCCTCCTCGTGTGCAAAGGACAGGTGAGCAAGCTCAAAGACGTCGGCCACATGCTGGGCGCTCTTGGTAAACGAGATGATGTAGCGGTGCGCCATCTTCTTGCCGTAGCGTTTTTGGATGGAGCCGATAGCGCGGAAGGTGTCGATGACCTCGCGCGTCATGGGCTGCAGATCGCCATGGATACCGTTCTCGTGGATATCCTTGAGGGCGCGGGCGTGCACCACGGAGTGCTGACGGAACTCCATCTCGACCATGTGGAAGCCGAAGGACTCGACCTGCCAGATGATGGTCTGGACCGGGCCGTAGGCAGCACGGACGGCACCGCAGGCAGCCAGCGAGCGCTGGACGACGCGCAAGTCCTCCAGGAACTCATCGGCGCTGTGGTACATGGTGTCGGTGATGCGGCGCACGGTGGCGTTCAGGCGGTCGGCCATGACGAGCATGACGGCGCGATGCGGCTCGTGCTCGGAGATCAGCTCGGCGCGGGCCGTGTACCGAGGGCTCATCTCGACCTGATGGTTCCACAGGTTAATGAGCTCGGCAGAAGGCTTGCTGTAGGTGGCCTCGAGCGTGAGATTGCGGCCGATGCGGCGGCACTTGTCCTCGAGCTTGAGCACCATGTGCGTAAAGTACTTGGCGGCGACCTCACGGCTCACCTTGGCGGTGACGTTGGGGTTACCGTCGCGGTCGGAACCGATCCAGCTGCCGGGATGGAAGAACGCCGGGCACAGCGGCGGCACGGTACCGGCCTTGTCGCCCAGCACCCAGTCGTCAAAACGACGATAGATGACGGGGATAACGTCGAACAGCGTGTTATCAAAGATGTCGATGATGGTATCGGCTTCCTCGACCGGCGTGGGCTTCTTGAGCGCGATGGGGCTCGTGCGTACCAGGGCGTCGATCTCCTGCAGCATATGGCGCTCGTTCTCCACCAGGTCGGAGCCGCCCAGACGCGGACGCTCCTCCAGCAGGTTGGAGATACGGCGAATCTTGCCCTCGACGGCCTTGCGACGGGCCTCGGTGGGATGTGCGGTAAAGACAGGGTGGAACTCAAGCTTGCCGAGCAGCTCGTTGGCACCCTCGACACCCAGCTCATTCACCAGCTGGTGATAGGCGACGGTGAGTTCGTTGGCGGGATCAACCTCGCTATCGGTCGATGCGCCGGCCTCGCGCTCACGCAGCTGCGCGACACGGTAGTTCTCCTCCGACAGGTTTGCCAGGTGGAAGAAGCTCGTAAAGGCGCGGACGATAACCTGCTGCTTATCGAGCGGCAGGCTGTCGATCAGATCAACGGCCTCACGAAACGCCACGGCGGTGGGCTCGTCGGCAGTGGGCACGCCCTGCTCGTCAACGGACTCGTCGGCAGCGCGGGTGCCGGGGTTTCCGGCGTTGGCCACAATCTCGGCTGTCAAAATCTTGTCGAACAGGTCCGCGATCTCGGGATCATACTCGCTAAGCACACGGCGCTCCAGGCGCAAGAACAGCGCCAGATTGTCGCGCAGCTCCTCGGGGATCTCGATCTCGGCGAGACGCTCCTTGGATTCGGCATTCGAGCCGATTCGGTTAACGAGGCGGTTGACCACGGCAGCGACGCGCGCCGCGGCTTCGGGTACAGACTGGTTGCTTAGGTTCTCAGCCACGTTTCCTCCCATTCCTCCTTCTATGCACGTAACATGCGGTATTCATTATAGGCGCTTAAGAAATACTTTCGACACTGATTGCGCTTTACCACACAAAAGTATTTTCTGCATTGCAAGGGTTTTTGCCCTAAATGGTCGTATTTCTCGGTGGACGGCATACACAAACGGGGGCATTCCGCATAAATGCGAAACACCCCCGTAACAATCGCTCGTCGCGAGCGGGACATGTTAGCGGGTCCGCAGCTCAAAAAGATGCGCTACAGGCGCTCGCGAACCGCCTCGACGACGTTGGCCAGATCGGCAAGGACCTCTTCATGGCTCTCCATGTCGCGCACCTTGACCTTGCCGGCGGCAAGCTCGTCGCCACCCAGGACCAAGATGAGCTTGGCGCCCACCTTATCGGCCTGTTTAAACTGGGCCTTGAGCGAACGGCCCTGATAGTCGGCCTCGGTCACGATGCCTGCGGCGCGAAGCTCCTGCGTAATGGCAAAGACGTTCTGGCGCAGTTCCTTGCCGGCGTTGGCGACATAGACGCAAGGGGCCTCATCGGCACCCAAATCACTGCCAAAGGCCTGCAGGGCCAGCAGGGCGCGCTCAAAGCCGACAGCGAAGCCGACGCCGGCCGTGGGCTTGCCGCCCTCGAGCTCGACCAGGCCATCGTAGC